>CALUOT010000012.1 GCA_944322355.1 uncultured Bacteroides sp.
ATCTTTCCTTTAAAGAAAAAACGTTTTCTTTATTCTGTCGGTGTAGAAATCTCGCGGTTTATAGGTATCTTTGGAGCGATAAATACTTGACCGATTATGACAACATTGCAAGACATTCCTAAAAACTATGTGTACTGCTTCGCGTCCGACGAAGCATGCCCTCAGGCCGGCACTTGCCTGCATGCCCTTGCCGCACGGGTTCTTACGGAAAGCGGAAAAAACGAACCGCTTCTGATACAATGCATCAACCCCAACTATGCTAAGCAACCCGCCGATAAGTGTACGTTCTATCGCGACAGTGCTCCCGTGCGCTTTGCCCGGGGCATGGCACACCTTTTCGACGAACTGCCTTTGAAACAGGCGCGTGCCGTACGTCCCAGGGTGATGAATTGCTTTTCATGCAGAAGCATCTTCTTCCAAGCCCGGGGAGGCGAACGGCTTATCACACCGGAGGAACAGGAAGCCATAGCCCGCGTATTCCGTGCGACAGGGCTTGGCATCGAACCCAAGTATGATGAATATGTCTCCGCAATACGTTGGTAGACAACATATTAACAGTTTATTACAATTTACTCTTGATAAACTCGCAGTTTATCAGGGATAAACTAACAGTTTAGTACGGATAAACTATCAGTTTACTGAGGATAAACTATCAGTTTACTGAGGATAAACTAACAGTTTATCGGCGGTAAACTGAACGTAAACTGCTAAGTGAGCAGGCATTAAAAAAGGTTGTCCCACGCGGAACAACCTTTTTGTATGCGAAAGAAAGCGGTTTATCAGAAACGCATGCCCAGTGTAAGCAACACCTGGCTACGGCTGAATTTCATCTTCGTAGCCTGCGGAGTAATATAACTGGTGACATTACCATCTACCTCCGGATAGACAAACGGATAGAAGTCGGCTTTCTGCGAAGTGAATTTATAGGCCAAGTCCGCATAGAACATCGAACCACTGTAGCCGATACCCAACGTATAGTTGTTCAACGACTTATAGTTCAGGAAGTCCGTATCCGTACGGATGGAGTTGACCGGCAGTGCCTTCACTGCATCACTGTCGATGGGAGAAGTGGTCAAGTTGTATCCTACGCGCAAGGCAAACTGAGGAATCACCCGATACTCAGCCCCCACGCGGAACGTATGAGAACCCTTCAAATAGTATTCGGCTTCCCCCGTTTCATAATCCATCCGCATCCCATCCGTATCGTTGAATTTAGTATGCGAATAGTCCTGATATTCATATTCGGCACCCAGTGCCAGGTAGTTTCCCACCGTATAGCCCAAGCTGACATTGTACGTCCACGGAGTCTTGAGCTGATATTCCAGCTTCATGTCTCCCCCGTTCAAATAGTCATAAGTATCGATAACCTCCGATGCAAAATCCGAAGTCAAAATGGCCGAGGTGCTATGGGTCAGCTTATAGAATATCGGCGTATGAAAAGCCAGACCGATGCGCAACGGGGAATACTGGAAAGGCCGGATGATGGCACCAAACTTAAAGTCGACACCCGCACCACTGATGTTGTTGTAACTTTCCAACTGGTATCCTGCTCCTCCCTGCCCCTGGCTGTCTTCATTATATAAGGTATACTTGTTATAATCCAAGTCGTAAGCACCGATAGTGACTCCCAAATAGACCCGATCGCTTAAGTTGAAAGCAATGTTGAAGTCATATTCGTCAATACCACCGCTTTCACGCGAACGGTATTCACGCAAGTAGGGCGTTTCACCGGCTATGGTCGTATAGAAATCATAATTTTGGTAAGCCAGGCTATTGGGCTTTCCGTCTGCTCCCGTTGCATCGAGGGTTAAGTTGTTATTCGAGTCCAAATAGTATTGCTGCCCTTGGTCGTTTTTATACAGATAGTCTGTTGGGGTTGTGGTAATCTCCGGATCTATCAGATAACCATTCCAAGCCAATGCCGAAAGCCATCCAATGTTATTGTTTGTAAAGCTATTCCCATTATTCCAGTCACCGGGTGTAAGTCCGTCGGTTAAAGCTGCAATCTGGGACAATTGCGATAATCCGCCTAAATCTCCCGCCATAGTCATGTTGCGGTGAAAGTTCTTCGCCTTGTGATAATTGAAACCGAAATTCACATAGCGCAGGGTAGTTTCATTCCCCACTTTAAAAGAATAGACCAAACCGATGTTATCGAAATTCCAACGATTCTTCGAAGCCGAATAGCTATTGCCTCCATAATCCGCATCAGCGGCCAGTGAGGAATAGCCGAAAGAAACCATGACATCGCTGCTACGATAGATTCCGATACCAGCCGGATTGGTACCCATAGTGGAAATATCACCCCCCAAAGCTCCCATGGCTCCTCCCATACCCACAAAGCGGGCTGTACCATCCAAGTCCTTGGATGTAAAGTCAACCGCATCGTATATCGTCTGCGCATTGATTTGTGTCATGGCAAGCAAAGCCAGCGACACAGCAAATACAATTTTCTTCATACTTGTTCTTAGAATTTAAGGCACGGATTACACGGTTGGGCTCTACTCCTCTGTCGCCATGAATTGTCCGATTTACCCGTGTAATCCGTGCCTATTTAAATTATTGTTAGATAAGCTGTTTGTCAATTTATAACCACACCGATTATCGTCTCCGGCCTCCGCCGCCTCCACTTGAACGAGTAGCACCGCCTCCTGATGAACGGAAGCTGCTACCTCCACCCGACGAGAAGGACGAACGACTCGAACTAGAAGACCGGCTATTGAAACTCCGCGAGTTGTTATTATAGTTGCTACTACGCCGTGATTGCGACTGATAAGTCCGTGAAGGCATCGTTGAACTGCTTCCCCGATTGTATGTCGCCGTACCTCTCCGGCTCGAACCGCTAACTCCACTTTGGCGCATGGTTGAAGTCCGGCTTCCGATGCCGTAAGAAGAACTTCTGGTACTGCTCGGACGTGTATAAGCACCTTGACGTCTGGCCGACGAAGTAGAACGAACAGAACCGCTGTTCCAAGTAGTAGCACGGGTTCCGACCACACGTCTTGTCGTACTGGAGGTACGGCCTGACTGACTGGAAACCCGTCGGCTTGTTGCCGTAGAGCGTTGTCCGGCCACACGCGTAGTTCCTCCGCCTGCTATGCGCAATCCTGAAGAACGACCTGCGCTGCGGGTAGCATAGGAGCGACGGGAAGTATATACATCGCGCGGTCCCCAATATCCGGGTCCATGATGATGGTGATGATGCCATCCCCAATCGTAGTAATAGGGATGATGCCAACCCCATCCCCAACTGAAGCCCCAACCATACCAACCAGCATAGAAGCCTCCCCAGCCCCAATCGTACCAAGGCCAGCCCCAACCCCAGCTGTAATTATAGCGCCAATCCCACCACAAACGGTTAGTAAACGTGGGGAACGCGTAGGCATAAAGTCCGTCGGTATAGACATTCCAATCCCACGAGTTTAATCCGTAGACCACATCCCAATAGAGCGGACTACTGATACTGATGGCATAACGAGGATTACGGAAGCGAATAATACGCATGGCATATTCGTAATCATCTTCCGAGCCATCAAATCCGTTAACCCACTCTCCATCAGGATCAGGTACAGCCTTTTCCTCAATATACAGTGTATCTTCTGCTTGCGAAAAATCATACTCTTTAGCATCGTAGCGACGGTTATATTCGTCCACATCGCGCACATTTCCCTTTTTATCCTTTACTACAATGGTCGTATTTCCCGAAGTCGTACACACCACCGGCTGCTTAGTTTCCACCACAATCACATTCTCCGGTGCATGGCGGGTAGTCGACTTTTCACTCTTTACGACCTTCTTTTTAGAAGGTACATAGTAAAGGTCGTCATTTCCACTCTGTGCCATCAGTGTCCAAGGGAGGCACAGGGCTAAAAGTGATAAAAAAACAATCTTTTTCATACCCATGCGTTTTTAGTAGTTATCAGTCTATTGTTTTCTCTACAAAGATAATGCCTTTCTTATAATTAAATGAAAGAAACCGCCATATATTGCATCGTTTTTCCCAAAATCAGCCTATCTTTGTACAAATTGTCTATAGTAACAAACAAATATACGGAAAATTAGAACACCCGCTTTAATAAAGCTTCAGTATTTAACAAACTTAATATCAAAACAATGAAATATTTAGAATTTATCTTTCACACCACTCCGTGTACCGAGACGGTGAACGATGTGCTAAGTGCCATCCTGGCTGATGTCGGATTCGAAAGTTTCATGGAGCAGACAGACGGTATAGCAGCTTATATTCAAGCCGGACTGTATGAGGAAGAAGCACTCAAACAAGCCATAGAGAACTATCCGCTGCCCGATACGCAGATAACTTACACTTATACAGAAGCAGAAGACAAAGACTGGAATGAAGAATGGGAGAAAAACTTTTTCCAACCCATCGTGATCGGTGACCGATGCGTCATTCACAGTACCTTCCATCAGGATGTTCCCTCAGCCGAATATGACATCGTCATCAATCCCCAGATGGCTTTCGGGACAGGACACCACGAAACCACCAGCCTCGTCATCCATGAGCTACTGAAAAGCGACCTAAAAGGGAAAAACGTACTCGACATGGGATGCGGCACTTCTATTCTGGCTATTCTGGCCCGAATGCGGGGAGCAGCGCTATGTACAGCCATTGATATTGACGATTGGTGTGTGCGCAATTCGATAGAAAATATTGAACTGAACCATCTGGATCACATCAAGGTCTACCAAGGTGATGCTTCTTCGCTGGTTGGCAAAGGTCCGTTCGATGTGGTGATAGCCAACATCAACCGTAATATTTTATTAGCAGACATGGAACAATACGTCAACCGCATGAATAGCGGAGGTCTTTTGCTGATGAGTGGTTTTTACACCGACGATATTTCCGCCATTCGTACCGAAGCGGAAAGACTGGGACTCACTTTTATAGAAAGTCAGGAAAAAAACAGATGGGCAGTGGTAAAGTTTTTACTTCAACCGAAGTGAATCCAATTGCGCTTGTGTGCCATTGAACACATCCAGGTCCACTTCTTTTTCCACTCCGGGCACTATGCCTGCATCAGTATGCTGCCAGAAATGCCATGCCCCCTCATAGCGTACGGAGTCCACATAGTAGTGGGCAATCCAGTAAGGATAAGCGTCAAACACCGGATTGTCCAGATGGCGCATTTTAAACTTATAAGATGTGTAAAGAATCGGCTTCACGCCATAGTAGGCTTCCACTTGATCGAGCCATGTCTTGACCGCGTTCTGAAACTCTTTTTTGCTGCGCTTGCCACGATCTTCCACATCAAGTACCGGGGGAAGATCGCCGGCACACAGTTTGACTTTTCGGATAAAAAAGTCTGCCTGCTTACGAGCGTCTGTATGAGGCCGGAAAAAATGATAGGCTCCCCGTACAAAATTATATTTCTTGGCAGAATCGAAGTGTTGCGTAAATGTATCGTCACTATGATCCCCTCCTTCCGTAGCCTTCATGAATACAAAATGAATAGGGAATCTCTCCGTACGTGTCTGCGACAGCCGCTTCCAATCAATATCACCTTGAAAATGGGAAATGTCGATACCATGTACCTCATAATCGCAAGGAATGCATACACCGTAACCTTTCATCCCGTAACAAGGCTTCCAACGATAAGAATAAGGACGGATGAAAAACCAATAGAAACCGGCAGCGAAAAACAAGACTATACAAACGGCCATAACATTGCGCAGCCACACAGGCATCACACGTTCCTCTTTTGGAGAGGGTTGCCTTCTCCCTCCCTTGGAAGTGGATACACGACTACGTGCAGCAGTCGTGGTTTTCTTAACGCGATTATTCTTCTTAGGCCGTGCTACCATAATTATTACGGATAAAACATCGCACAAAGGTACGTAGATTATCTGGAAAAACGAATCAAAAAGGGCGTATCCTTTCGCAATACACCCTTTCTCATCACTTTTTTACTACTTGTTTAACGTGAGAACCCTATACACTCCTGAGTGAATTATGATTATTCTCACTACTTTCCCGTCCCTTTCGTACTACCTCGGTCCTCCCTTTGTGCTACCTTGATATTTTCTCTAAGCCTTAGAGTGAATGTCTCTAAGCCTTAGAGTGAATGTCTCTAAGCCTTAGAGCGAATGTCTCTAAGCCTTGGAGCGAATGTCTCTAAGCCTTGGAGCGAATGTCTCTAAGCCTTGGAAAATCTATCGAGATAGCACAAAAGGAGAGCCGAGGTAGTACGAAAGGGACGGGAAAGCAGTGAGATAGTCTTAACGCGAAAGGGTGTGCCATACACCCGTTATGACACACCCTCACAAACCTGTTCTTATATTGAGTTACGTTATTTAGCTTGTTCCAACTGCAAAGTTTTCGTCGGTTGGTCACACACTTCAGTCGGACCGAAATACTGGATAGGACCCGGATATACATAATCTGTCTCCTTGGCCCAACGGTCACGCTGCGCGGCAAATGCCTTGAAAGGCGCACCGTCCAGTTTCACCAAGGCTTTCTGGATTACCGGCTTCATCTCGCCATGACGACGTTCCATGTTCATCATCATAGTGATAGGCACACCGCCTGCTATCCATTGGTCGGCCGGAGCAGTCGTGTTGCGTACCGATGACATGTATCCCGTCTTGCCGTTACCGATCAAGGCAGCAGCCGTATAACCCAATGAGTAACAATAATCGGCATCGAAGTTTGACGGAGCAGCACAACGACCTTCATAACCGAAGAAGTGATGCTGGGCAGCAAACTTACCTGTGTACTTGCCTTCTTCTTTCCACTGAGCCAACTTGGTATTCACCATTTCGCTCAACAGTTTTTCAGTTTCGATGAGAGAGACCTGTACGTTACCATGCGGGTCGCGATCCAATGTTAATTGACGGGCAACACCTTCGGGCAAGCTGGCATAAACAGCCGAATTCTCGGGCGACAACTTGCGAATGATATAATCGCGCTGTGCCGAACGTTTTACCTGAGAGAACTCGATGGCATTGGCAGCCAGGAAATCATTCAGTTCTGCAATCAGACGCTTCATGGCAGGAATGAATTCAATCAATCCTTCGGGAATGAGCACTGTACCGAAGTTATTGCCTTGCGCAGCACGATCGGCTACGATTTGTGCGATATAAGTAACCACATCATCCAGTGACATATTCTTGGCTTCAATTTCTTCTGAAATCAGACAGATGTTAGGTTGAACCTGCAAGGCACATTCCAAAGCGATGTGTGAAGCCGAACGGCCCATCAACTTAATGAAGTGCCAATACTTGCGAGCCGAGTTACAGTCGCGTTGGATATTTCCAATCACTTCGGAATAAGTCTTACAAGCCGTATCAAAACCAAAAGAAGTCTCAATCATTTCGTTCTTCAAGTCACCGTCAATGGTCTTGGGACAACCGATAACCTGTACTCCGTATTGCTTGGCCGCATAATACTCGGCCAACACACAGGCATTCGTATTCGAGTCATCGCCACCTATGATTACCAGTGCTTTGATACCCAGTTCTTTCAATATCTCATACCCTTTTTCAAACTGTTCTACTTTCTCCAGTTTCGTACGTCCTGAACCTATGATGTCGAAACCACCGGTATTGCGGTATTCATCGATGATGTCGGCTGTCAGTTCCATGTAATTGTGGTCTACCAATCCACCGGGTCCCAAGATAAAACCGTAAAGTTTGTTAGCCGGATTCAACTTCTTAATACCATCAAACAAACCCGAAATCACGTTATGTCCACCGGGAGCCTGACCGCCCGAAAGGATCACACCCACGTTCATAGCAGGGCAAGTCGTAGCCTCATCCGTAGCCTCAAATTTAATAAGAGGCATACCATACGTGTTGGGAAACAATTTCTGAATCTCTTCCTGATCGGCTACCGACCGGGTAGCGGCACCGGCCACTGCTTTCACATGACCCTTCAACGCCTGAGGAAGTTTGGGCTGATAAGCCGCCCGAGCAATTTGCAATGCACTTTTTGTCATATCTCTATATTTAAAGGTGTTTTTTAAGACGGGGCAAAGTTCGCTTTTTTCCGCAATAAATGCAAACGCTGAGAAAAATTTTATGTTCCGGCACTGCAATCGGTGTCGTTGCAGCACTGCAACAGGCCGCGAAAAGGGGAAGCATGCAAATTATGAGCCGAAGCCGTTGCATTTCGAAGGATATTGCGTACTTTTGCCATGGATAAAACAGAAGAATGACAGGAACTATGGAACATCCCCATGACCAAGAGCCGGAAGGAAGCACATGGACCGGCCGGCTGAAGCGGAGACTGGCCGAACGGAGACGACGCATCCGCCGACAACTGGAACTCAAAAGGCTCAAACGTATCCGGCGAAAGACCACCCCACACTATTCCTTTTGCAAGAACTGCGGCACGCCCTTAGAAGGCATGTACTGTTACCGTTGCGGACAATACGCACTGGACGTCGAACAGCCCTTTTGGAAATACATTCGCCAGTATTTCGAAAACATGTACCAGTTCGACACTAAGCTATGGGTCACGCTCCGGTTTCTATTCACCCGTCCCGGTTTTCTTACGGCCGAATTCAACGCCGGCAAAATCAATTCCTACGTTCATCCTTTCCGATTATATATGTGTGTATCCGTCATTTTCTTTGCCGTCTTCCTCATGTTGGCAGACCATGAAATGACCAAAATACAAGCACTATCTGGAAGCGATTTACGAAAAGATGTCGTGAAGCGGTTACAGGAGGCAACTTCGCTACCCGACACCGTGGTCTATGCCTATCATGCACCGAACCTCGTACAAGCCCTTTCTCTCCGCCATGGAATAAGCCAGGCCGATAGTCTGATACATTATCAATTGGTGTCGGGGCGCTACGGACTAGCCCGCACCCGAATGCCGCGCCTACTTTTCGATTCCTGTTTTTTCCGTACGGAACTGGCTGAGACTGATTGGGAGCATATCCGCTTTTATCGAGAATATCCGGAAGCATCGATAGAAAATTGGATAGACGGACAGGACTACAGTGCCGAGAACTGGGCAGCTATCCGCGCTTTTCGTATCGATACTCTACACTTGCATGACAAAGAGGGAAAGGACTCCATCGCCTTGCGTCCCGAAACGGTGTATGATTGGAACAGGGGCCTAGGCGACGAAGTCCGCATGCTCAGTAACGAACAGTTCAAACAAAGCGTAATCGGCAGTTTCTCCAAGTGGACGCCTCTGTTCCTCATGGCCTTGTTGCCTTTCTTTGCTTGGATGCTGGCCGTATTCTACCGGCGCAAACGGTTTCCCTACATGTGGCACTTTGCCCATGCTATCCACTTGAACACCATTTTCCTGATGCTACTATCGATACCGCTTTCCGTGACATTCTACTTCGGCATAGACGAATTGCTGCTGACCAATGTGACACTGAATAGCTACCAAATTGGCTTTCTGAAAGGAACGCTCTTTGCATTTCCGCTGGCTTTGTTCCTCTATCTGCTACTCTCTTTCCGCCAGGTCTACCGACAAGGGTGGATCAAGACGTTCATCAAGACTGTGCTTTTCTTCCTGACGTTTTCCGCCATCGCCTTGCTACTGGCTTTTGCTTTCTTCGTCTACCTGCTTTATGTGGAAAGCGAGCAAACAGATATTTTCGCCTATAATATATAATGTATAATAAAATATGAATCCCTTGGAATATCTCCGACAACGCCAACGTCGCGTCCGTCGTAACCTGGAAGCCATCCGACTGAAACGCATCCGCCGCACAACGACTCCCCCTTACTCTTACTGTAAGAATTGCGGTACCCCCTTAAAAGGCATGTATTGCCATTGCTGCGGACAGTATGCATTGGACACCCACCAACCCATGTGGAAATACTTCCGGCAATATTTCGAAAACATGTACCAATACGACGGCAAGCTATGGATTACGTTACGTCTGTTGTTTACCCGCCCCGGATTCCTCACCCGTGAGTTCAATGCAGGTCGCATCAATTCCTACATGCACCCGTTCCGGCTATACATGTTGGTATCTGTCCTGTTCTTTACCATCTTCTTCATGCTGGCTCAACAGCAAACTGACTTAATACTTTTACTGAGCCAAGGCAGGAGCATTCCCCGTACCTTAGTCAACGACCTGAAACAAGGACAGGCAGGCCCCGATACGACAGTTTATGCACGTCACGCGGAAATTTTCCTTCAAGCATTGGAATTTGAAGGATTGGAGCGTGTCGACACCTTAGTTCGCTGGAGTGAAATTGATGAAGACCTTACCATCCAACGCGTCACCCTCCCCCTTTGCTTGCTCGACTCCTGCTTTCGTCCTTCTTCCTTATCCGAAGACGAACAAAAGGAATTTCGTATCATCCGAAAGACATTCCAAGAATTACACAAGAATGAAATTGTTCCTTCAACGGAAACTGAAAGACGGTATATCCAGTTATTTCAGGATTTGCAGATAGATACCCTTACCTGTTTGCCCCGCGTCCCTATCTACGACTGGATGAAAGATGATTCGCAGATGGAAATGCTACGAGAACGCCAAATAGCCATCAATACATTGGGAAGCTTGTCCAAGTGGACGCCTTTCTATTTGATGGGGCTTCTTCCCCTGCTTGCCCTGTTCCTGCAATGTTTTTTCCCGAAAGCCAAACTAAGGTACATGCAACACTTCAGTCATGCGGTGCATATTAATACTATCGTCCTGCTTCTATTGATTTTTCCGGCCTACGTGATGTTGGTCAAGTTCAGCAAATGGAGTGAAGGCTATGCTCCCGACTGGTTAACAGATGCTTTTTTGTTTCTACCCCCTATAGGTCTTTTGCTCTATGTCATCCTATCGTTCCATACGGTCTACCAGGAATCATGGCTACGGACATTGCGTAAAGGCATTATCTTTTACTTACTGTTCTCTTTTGTAGCTTTGAGCATCGCCTTGTTGCTCATCCTCAGGTTAATCTATTGGGTTTCCCATTATTCATAACCCAATTAAATCCTATTCAGTGACAATGACGAGCTACGAGCTACAAGTAAAGCGCTTCACGTGCTACTACTTGTCCACTCGCAGCTCGTAATTTTTTATAGAGGAATATACTCCACAAATGCCTCCATGGCTTCATAACTGGCTAGACCAAGACTGTTATAAAGAATGGCGGTTGCCCGATTACGGTCTTCACTCCGTTGCCAGAAGAGACGTTCATCATTACCCATGAAAGGAGCACTTTCCATCTGACTCTGATGCTTCAGAATGGAATTCCGCTTGGCTCTGAGTTCTTCAGGACTAATAGGAACGGCCATTTCAATATTTTCAATCTCCCACTCTGCCCACGCTCCACGATACATCCAGATGCGACATTCTTTCAACCAGTCAGCTTGTTCTTCTTTCTCCAAGTCGATGGCGGCAAATACGGCATCGGTACAAACCCGATGCGTGCCATGAGGATCGGCCAAGTCGCCTGCAACAAACACTTGATGCGGACGAACTTCTCGCAACAAATCACGCACAATCTTTACATCAGCTTCCCCAATGGGATTCTTTTGTATCTTACCCGTTTCATAGAAAGGCAAGTCCAAGAAGTGACAATGATCCAAAGGTATATTATTGTAAGTACAAGCCGTACGGGCTTCACCGCGTCTAATCAAGCCCTTGATGGTCAAGATGTCGCGTGTGTCCATATCACCATCTTTCTTCTCACGCAAGTATTTACGGATTTCAGCATATTTTTCATTGATGACCTGGTCGGCACTATCATTGAAGAGTTGGTTGAAACCATTGATGAAATGCAAAAAGCGAATCACTTCCTCATCCCCCACGGCAATGTTGCCACTCGTCTCGTAGGCAATGTGTACATCGTGTCCTTGTTCTACTAGGCGGCGAATGGTTCCTCCCATAGAAATCACATCATCATCCGGATGCGGAGAAAAGACTATCACCCGCTTGGGATAAGGAACGGCCCGCTCGGGACGATAAGTATCATCAGCATTGGGTTTGCCGCCCGGCCATCCGGTGATGGTATGTTGCAGATCATTGAATATCTTGATATTGACATTGTAGGCCGAACCGTAAAGAGCCAGTAATTCACTTAATCCGTTTTCGTTATAATCCTTGTTCGTCAACTTCAAAATGGGTTTTCCGGTAAGCTGACACAACCACACAATAGCACTACGTATCAGTTTGTCATTCCACTCGCACGAAGTCACTAACCACGGACGCTGAATGCGAGTAAGATTGGCTGCTGCCGAAAGATCGACGGCAATGTGTGCATTGTTATGAGTCTGCAAGTAGGAAGCAGGAATCGTGTCCGTCACATTCCCCTCCACACATTCTTTCACCATTTTGGCTTTCTCTTCCCCCCATGCCATCAGATATACTTTCTTGGCACCGAGTATAGTAGAAACTCCCATGGTAATGGAACTGATAGGAGTGGCTTCGATGCTACCGAAACGCTTGGATGCATCGTTTCGCGAATCATTGTCCAACAAAATCAATCGGGTGGTAGAGTTCAGACGGGAACCCGGCTCGTTGAAACCGATGTTTCCCACCCGACCAATGCCCAGCAAAGCAATGTCAATGCCTCCGTAGCTCTCGATACGTTGCTCGTACAAGCGACAATATTCAAAAATGGTATCCTTGGGAATAGTCCCGTCGGGCGAAAAGATATTCTGGCGGTCAATGTCCACATGGTCCAACAACATCTCCCGCAACGCATTCAGATTGCTGTTTACCGCATCGGGCGCCAAGGGATAGTATTCATAAAGATTAAAAATGATGACGTTACGAAAACTGAGCCCTTCCTCCTTGTGCATGCGTATCAAGGCAGCATACACATTGCGAGGCGAGTTGCCTCCGGGCAGAGCCAACACACAGAAGCGGCCTGCCTTCTGCTTGTCGCGTATCAGCTGGGCAATGTCGCGTGCAATTTGATTAGCTCCTTCTTCAGGAGTCTCATAAATATCAGTCGGAACTTTTTCCAACCGGGTCAAAACCGAACGCTCAAAAGCATTTTCCGGCCGATAATAACGGGGAGATACCCTATTGAGCGTGATTTGCGAGCTTAAATTTGTTCTCATACTATAAACTGTTTGTGTTATTTTTCATGTGATAAATCCAAGTAAAAAGAATCGGCATCCTGCCAAGCGGGAAATTTCTCGCGGAATGAACGGAGGACTTCTCCATCCAACTTGAAGGTAACTTTACCTTCACGGTCATCGGGAAGAGTGGCCAACTGCTCGCCTTTGGGAGAAATCAACACACTTCCTCCATTATAATAAATGCCTTGCGCATCGGTTCCTACCCGATTTACCCCGCACACGTAACATTGATTCTCAATGGCACGCGCCTGCAACAACGTATCCCACACGTGCCGACGCGAAGCCGGCCAGCAAGCCACATAAATCAACAAATCATAAACATTGCCCACATTACGACTCCACACCGGGAAACGTAAGTCATAACAAACTTGAGGCAGGATACGGAAGCCCTTATAAGAGAAAACGGGACGTTCTTTTCCAGCCTCAAAATGTTTATTTTCATTCCCCATACGGAACAAATGGCGCTTGTCGTAATAATGCGAGAGGCCATCGGGCATAAGGAAAAAGAAACGATTCCGATAACTCGTCCCTTCTCGGGCGATGTAGCTTCCGGCCAATGCTACACTATACTTGGAAGCATATTGCTGCATCAGCCCCAACGTAAGTCCATCCGAAGATTCAGCTAAACGTTCTGTGTGCATGCTGAAGCCCGTCGAAAAGGTTTCAGGCAATACGACCAAATCCGTATGTCCTTGCAACTGCTCGAGGTTCGCCCGCAGGCGTCGCAAGTTTTCTTGCTTGTCCTCCCAAGCAATGTCGGTTTGTATCAGCGTAATGCGCATACTCTCACGTTAAAAAGTTCTCAGGTTTCTTGCCCCGGTACTGTCGGAAGTGTGATTTTATCTCCTGCATATCTTTCTCGAAGTCGCCCGACGGAATAATGGCTCGCGTACATGAAATAGTACGACTAGGATAATCGATGCCAAAAAGCAGGATAGGAACTTGCGCCTTGAGTGCGATGTAATAGAACCCTTTCTTCCATTCGGCATTAGCCTTTCGGGTACCCTCAGGCGTTATGGCCAAATTTAACCACTTGCTCGAAACAAAACGCTCGGCCATTTGATCTACCAACGAATTCTTACGCTTCCGATTGACGGGAATACCTCCCATGGACTTGAGAAGAAATCCTAACGGAAAGAAGAACCATTCCTTTTTCATCAAAAAATTGGCCGGACGCCCCAAGGCTCCGTAGAAAACTTTGCCCAAGGGAAAGTCCCAATTAGAGGTATGGGGCGCCGCGCAGATGACACACTTGTCATAAAGAGGTACCGTGATGACGCTTTTCCAGCCCAGCAGGCGGTAGTAAATTAAGCGACATATTTTCTGCTTCATTCTGCTTTTCCGATCAAGGAGTCCGCTCTATCGCTGATTTCTTTGACTTTATCCCTGAGGTCGGCATGAAACTTCTTATAAAAGTTCTTCACATTCCCCGGTTCCGTATGGTTGATGCGACTGATGAACTCCGTCCGTATGCCGGGAATCTCATCCATAAGTTCCTGGATTTTAACCTTGTCTACCTCGGGCAGATAACTACAGACTTCACAGTAGAAGTGTAAATGCTCCATGATGAAATTCACGTACTCCTTTAAATCTCTTCTTTTAGCCATAATAAATTATGTTTTTAGTGAAAATTCTTTGTAAAGATAGCGTTTTTCCGGCTTATACGTTCACTCAGGACGTTTTTTTAAGGATTTTAGGATTTCCCCATCCCGATAGGCTGCAACAAGCCTCATAGCCCCATCAACATTCAGAAAGCAATCCATATTCATTTACTATCAAAAAGACAGAAAAAGATGACTTTTACAAACTCTCCTATTTTTTAAAAGTCGCCCAATCGAAGAAAAACAAGCCTTCAAACCTCCTTTTTCTCCCTTTAAAGGGGTGCTTTCCGACGGCACATTACTTCTTTCCAAGCGTAACATTGCTTCTTCCAGCGCGTAACATTGCTTCTTCCAAGTGGAAACAAAGCATCTTTCAGAGGCGAAAAAGAAATTTTAGAGGTGAAAATGTCAAATTTCAGGTAAAGAAAAGACGTTTTCAGAGCATCCGAAGGAATATTCGGCCTCTATTTCGCGTGTATTCAAATGTTAATTTTGGGGTTATTTTATTGATTATGAGCCAAAACTTTACATTTTCTTTCGTTCGGAATCCAACACGCCGACCTTTGACCGGAAACGAGCGATTCTCAGCGATTAGATGAAGCAAAGTGTCAAATAGTCAATCTCCTCCCCTTGCCTACTGGTGCAAAGTTTCAATCAGCGAGGTAATGTTTACCGTAAATAAACGGACGGATATGGCCAAGAGGATGATGCCGAAAAACTTGCGAATGATGTAAATGCCGCCTTTTCCCAAAAAACGCTCTACACGCCCCGTCATCCTGACGACAAAATAAACCCACAACATATTCAGCACCAAAGCAATAATAATGTTAACACTGGCATACTCAGCTCGCAATGTGAGCAACGTAGTGAATGAACCTGCCCCTGCCAGCAAAGGAAAGACCAAAGGCACCAGCGTGGCTTCCTTGATGGGACCTTGGTTTTTGAAGATTTCGATGTCGAGGAGCATTTCAAGCGCCAACAAGAAGATGACCATCGCACCGGCTATGGCAAACGACTCTATGTCGACATGAAATAACTGAAGCATCCAGTCGCCGGCATAAAAAAAGCCCACCAGTAAGACAAACGATATAAGCGTGGCTTTCAGGGCATTAACGCTCTTTCCTTTTTCTTTCAAATCGAGAATGATAGGAATAGCTCCAATGATGTCGATAACCGCAAAAAGCACAATGAACGCACTGATCATCTGCTGGAAATTAAATGCTGCAAACATAACGTTATACTCCTCCTTGTTTTTAGGGACAAAGATAGGAGTTTTCGGTTTATCCCGCAAACAAAACGCCTCCGATCTGAATATCACTTTTAAGAAATAATAAAAAAAACAAAAAGAAAAGCCTCTGCATTACTCCGACCACCGATTATACCTACATTTGTTTGAAACCAAGAAAGGGATTTTATCATGATGAATACCATGTTTGATACCTTGTTGCAACTTCCCCTTTTTCAGGGATTGTCACAAGAAGACTTTACGAACATACTGGCCAAAGTAAAACTACACTTTACCCGCCTAAAGACTGGTGAAGTCATCATCAGGAAAGGCATGTCATGCAACCAACTATACTTTATCCTGAAAGGCGAAGTCTCCGCGACCAGTACTTCCAGCGATTCATTATATAGTTTCATCGAATACTTTCAGGCGCCTTATCTGATAGAGCCGCAATCCATGTTCGGGATGCAGACGGAGTTCTTTTCCAAATACGTAGCACACACCGACGTAAGTATGGTTACCATCAGCAAGTCGTGCGTCCTTAATGAACTGTTCAATTATGAGATTTTCCGCCTGAATTACCTGAACATCATCAGCAACTATGCGCAAACCCAAAACAATCATCTTTGGGATCCCATGCCCGACACGTTGGAAGAGCGCATCCGACACTTCATACGTACCCACCTAAAGCGTCGGACAGGCGAAAAAATCTTCAAGATTAAGATGGAAGACTTAGCAGGCATCGTCAACGACACACGAAGCAACGTATCGAAAGTGCTGAACAACATGCAAAACGAAGGCTTGATAGAACTGCACCGGGGAGAAATGGCCATCCCCGACGTAGAAAAGCTGTTATCCTAAAAAAAGCCGCCTTTTTATTTTGCACTGCCCCGGCTTTCCGCTATCTTTGCATCCTGAATAGCAACGAGAGCCGTGGGGCAGCGTCCTCCTTCTTATTTTATTCTCTTTTGGTAAAACTATTAAAAAGACTTGAAGTATGAAAGGAATTATTCTTGCCGGTGGCAGTGCCACCCGACTCTATCCGTTGTCCAAGGCCATCTCCAAACAGATTATGCCGGTCTACGACAAACCTATGATTTATTATCCGCTTTCCACGCTGATGCTGGCCGGCATCCGCGAGGTACTTATTATCTCCACCCCCCGCGACCTGCCCATGTTTCGCGACTTACTGGGCACGGGCCAAGAGCTGGGCATGTTGTTTTCTTATAAGATACAAGAAAAGCCCAATGGCTTGGCACAAGCTTTTGTATTGGGGGCAGAGTTTCTGAACGGAGAACCCGGTTGCCTGATTTTGGGCGACAACTTGTTTTACGGCCAAGGTTTCTCGGCCATGCTGAGACGTGCTGCCTCCATCGAAAAAGGCGCCTGCATCTTCGGCTATTATGTGAAAGACCCGCGTGCCTACGGTGTAGTAGAGTTCGACGCATCGGGCAAGGTGATTTCACTCGAAGAGAAACCGGAACAGCCCAAAAGCAACTACGCCGTGCCCGGACTCTACTTCTACGATGACACGGTGACGGAAAAAGCCGCTTCGCTAAAACCATCGGCACGAGGCGAATATGAAATCACTGACTTGAACAAACTTTATCTGAAAGAAGGTACTTTGAAAGTTGAACTTTTCGGTCGGGGATTCGCTTGGCTCGACACAGGGAATTGCGACAGCCTGCTCGAAGCCAGTAACTTTGTGGCAACTATCCAAAACCGTCAAGGTTTCCGCGTCAGTTGTATCGAAGAAATTGCTTGGCGCAAAGGTTGGATAGACTCTGCCCAACTGCATCATCTGGGCGAACAGCTCGGAAAAACGGAATACGGGCACTATCTCATTGACTTGGCTGCCTCCCGCCGCTAAACCGTCTGTCTTTATAATTAATAATGTATATACAGTTAAACCATACCCATTATATGAAAACTTATCTTGTGACCGGTGCTGCCGGATTTATCGGTGCCAACTACATCAAATATATCCTGGCCAAGCACAACGACATTAAAGTGGTGATATTAGATGCCCTGACGTATGCCGGAAATCTGGGCACCATTGCCAAAGACATCGATGACGAACGTTGCTTCTTCGTCAAAGGTGACATCTGCGACCGCACTTTGGTGGACGAGTTGTTTGCTATTTATAAATTCGATTATATCGTAAACTTTGCTGCCGAAAGCCATGTAGACCGCAGTATCGAAAACCCACAACTTTTCCTGATTACCAACATCCTCGGCACACAAAACCTGCTGGATGCCGCTCGCCGTGCCTGGGTAAATGGTAAAGACGAACAAGGTTATCCCACTTGGCAAAATGGCGTGCGCTATCATCAGGTGTCCACCGACGAAGTCTATGGCTCCCTGGGCGCCGAAGGTTACTTCACCGAACAGACTCCCCTCTGTCCGCACAGCCCGTACAGCGCTTCGAAAACCAGTGCCGACTTGGTGGTCATGGCCTATCACGACACCTACAAAATGCCGGTGACCATCACCCGTTGCTCCAACAATTACGGACCTTACCACTTCCCCGAGAAGCTTATACCGCTCATCATCAAGAACATCTTGGAAGGAAAGAAATTACCCGTATATGGAGATGGAAGTAATGTACGCGACTGGCTCTATGTAGAAGATCATTGCAAAGCCATCGACTTGGTAGTGCGTAAAGGACGCGAAGGAGAAGTGTACAACGTAGGCGGACACAATGAAAAGACCAACCTAGAGATTGTCAAACTGACCATCGCCACCATCCACCGACTTATGACGGAACACCCCGCCTATCGGGAAGCCTTGAAGAAGAAAGTAAAAGGCGAAGACGGATTGCCGGACATCAGTTGGATCAACGACGACCTGATTACTTTCGTCAAAGACCGTTTAGGACACGACCAACGTTATGCCATCGACCCAACCAAGATTAAAGAAGAATTGGGCTGGTATCCCGAAACCTCTTTCGAAGTGGGTATCGTAAAGACCATCGAATGGTATCTGAACAACCAGCCTTGGGTAGAGGAAGTGACCAGCGGAGACTACCAGAACTACTACGAACGTATGTACGGAAAGTGCTAATTGCTCAGCGCCACGCTCAGTAACAAACCCATGAACAGCATATTGCGCGATGTCTCGCCCAATATGCTGTTTAGTTTTTTGCCCTCACGAATCTGCACCATCTTGCGCCATGTCATCGAGTGAAGATAGAAGTATACGCAAGGTGCCCAGATGAACTCCATCCACGTCAACCTTCCCGTAAAGACCAGACCGATGCAAGTCAGCACGGCAGCGATGCCCAGTCCCAGATACATGCTTGCCCCGAACCGTTCGCCATAACGTACGACCAACGTTTGCTTACCGCTCAATCGGTCTTGCTCCCGGTCACGATAGTTGTTAATAGTGAGCAACGCGTCAATGACCAGCCCCGACACCACGGACAGCAGGCATACATCCCAATTCAACATCCCCGTCTGCACATAGTAAGTCCCCCCTACCGGGACAAAGCCAAAGAACACCAGCACCAACACATCGCCCCACCCGCGATAAGACAGCACCGTGGTATAAAGGAAAGCGAACAACAAGCACACCACCCCCAGCAACACCAACTCCCATCCGCCGTGTGGCAAAGTTCCCCATGAAAGGAACAACACACCCAAACCGCACAGACAAGCCAAGGCCAATACGACGCCGATGCCCGTTTTCATTGCCCGGGGCGTAATCCAACCCTCGGCACACGCACGCTTCGGCCCTAAACGGTCCTCCCGGTCACTTCCCTTCTGATAGTCGAAAAGGTCGTTGATGAAATTGGCAGCCACCTGCATGAAACAAGCAAACAACAAGCAACACACCGCTTCAGCCGGTTGAAACTGATGGTCGGCAAAGGCCAATGCACCGCCCAGCAACACGGGAATGAAAGCAGCCGTCAACGTCTTGGGTCGCGAGGCAAGCAGCCACGCTTGAAAAGAATTGGTTCGTATCATATTTCGCATCTATTGATTTAAATCGGGTAATAACACCACACCTTGCTTCTTCTTCCCGTCCATCTTCACCACAAGAGAACGGTCAAAACGAATATGACGCAGGTATTCCGTCTCATGCAAAGCCGGTTGCGCATTCAGGAAGTCCTGATTATAGAGTCCGTCGTTCATATAAGCGTTGATGGTGAAGTAACCAACGCCAAACGAAGTCAGATTCTGGAAGAAGTGAGTACCCTGACTGGGATCTACACGATAATTGGTTAACCCCGCCTCCACGATAAGACGTGCCGCACTGATATGCGGCCATTTCACCGGGATGCCCAGCCATGTATCACTACTTCCCCAACGACCGGGACCTATCAGGATATAGTTACGGTTCTCATCGAGGAACTGACGGTTTAACTTCTCTATCTCCCAGGCTATCTCCTGATTGTGCGACGCACTGTAGTGTTCAGTCTTTACATATACCACATCACAGAGATCCTCCATAATGCCATGCCCCAGCGAATTGTTCGAACGAAGCAATAACCGTTCGTCGGGAATAGCGGTCAAGTCTTCGTCCAGCATGGCATTATTGTCCACAATGGGACGTATCTGAAGCAGGTAGAAAGTACCGTTTTTATCTTTCTCACGACTCATATTGGCAGCAAATTCAATCTCTACCGGACGCCTCATCTCTTCCTGACCATACTTAAGGGAAAGTTGTAACAAACGAGCCAGTGGAAAAACATCGTGCTGGAGAATGTTGGCAAAAGTTATCACTTTACGTCCACCGGGATACAACCCGTCGCGGATTATCTGGTCGTAAGGATCATAGGTTGAAGCAATGTAGTTCAGCGAACCGTCTTTCTCTGCCTCCTTGACATGGAGTTTCAACAAGTTGAATCCATCGTCAATGGAAAAATTCTCACCGGCGTTACGCATATCCAGTGCATAAAAGCGGGTCTGCGTCTCTTTCAAGGCAATCTCCATTTCGCTGGTCTGCAAAATCTTATGGGGATGGTAAGGAGAGAAGCGCAAGGTCATCCCCCCGTCCACAATGTACTTACCCAAGCCAAGTGCCAGATTGACAATCCCCTCTTCAGCTTGCTCGTCACCCAAAGAATAGTAGTTCAGCGAACGCGCCACACCCGACATCGAAGGATAATAGCGGTCCCCATACTGATTGCCTACGACCTCTTGCAAAATGACAGCCATCTTCTCCTGATCAATAACATTACTCGTAGCTTGCATGTAAGCTTTAGAATCTCGGAAGTACACCGAAGCATAGACTCCTTTGATAGCATCACTGAGCATACGGAGCATCTCATACTTATCGTCAATATAAGGAATCATATAGGTATTATAGATACCTGCAAAAGGCTGGTAGTGCGAGTCTTCAAGCAACGACGAGGAGCGGATGGCAATGGGAGACTTCACCACGTCAAAGAAAGTGAAAAAGTCTTCCACCAAACGGTCAGGCAACTTGGCCTTCAAGAAATAACGCAAAATGGTATCATCTTCTACATCCGACAATGCCACTTGGTAAAGGTTGTTCGTCTCCATAAACTCATCGAACACATCTGTACAAAGCACCACCGTCTTGGGAATAGCCACACGGGCGTTATCGAACTCTTCAAATTCAGGATGCCGCTTCAGCAGATTATCAATAAAGGCCAAACCGCGTCCCTTTCCACCCAACGAACCTTCACCGATGCGGGCAAAGTTGGAATAGCGGTCGAAACGGTCACGCTTAAACACAGCTACTACCCCCTGGTTCTTCATCTTGCGATACTTCACGATAGCTTCCAAAATGATTTTGCGGTGAGCATCCAAATCCTGCAACGCATTCCAAGTAATAGGCTTAAGGAATTCGGCTATAGGAAACATGGCTCGCGAGTAGAGCCAGCGGCTGATGTGGTTACGACTGATGTGATAGAAAAACGACTCGGCCGGCACAGCAAAAATAATATTTTGCAACTCCTTCAGGTTGCGCACGCGAGCAATCTCCTCCATCGTCTCCGGGTTACGGAAAATGAAGTCTCCAAAACCGAAGTTATCCGACACGATACGCTGCAAATCCACATCCATCTTCTTGGAGTTCTTGTCAATGAACGCCGCCCCATACTTGGAAGCATACATCATGTTCTCCGTCTCAGACGACTGAATAATGAGCGGTACAAAAGGGTCTTCCTTTCGAATGGCGGCACATAAACGAATACCAGCCAAGGCATCTTTCTCACCCCGCTCTGTCCGAGGAAAACGCACATCCGTAATCACTCCCAGTATGTTGTTTTTATACTTCTCGTAGATGCCAATGGCCTCTTCGTAGTTACGTGCCAACACAATTTTAGGACGACCTCGCATGCGAAGCGTACGCTGATGGGCATTGAGTGCCTCGGTCGAGAATTCCTGACTCTGCTTCAATACGAATTTATACAGATTAGGTAACAGCGAGGAGTAGAAACGAATACTATCCTCCACCAACAAGATGGCTTGTACACCCACTTCCTGCACATCGTGCTCCAGATTCATCTTATCCTCTATCAGCTTGATAATAGAGACCAGCAAATCGGTATTTCCCAACCAGCAGAATACATACTCAAAAGGACTTAAATCTTCATTGGCAATGCGCTCGGTGATACCATGGCTGAAAGGTGTCAGTATTACCATTGGAATGTGCGAATACAAACCTTTTATCTTCCGGGCCACGTCAAAGCTTTCGTTATCCCCTGTTCCCGGCATGCAGATAATCAGATCAAAAGGCAGGGCCGATAGCTGGGACAAAGCATCCTCACACGTTGTCACTTGGGTAAAACGAGGTGGATAGCGCAAGGACAAAGACGCATATTCATTAAAAATCTTTTCGTCGATTCGCCCATCGTCTTCCAGCATGAAAGCATCGTAAGGATTGGCTATCAAGAGCACATTGAAGATACGCCTCGTCATCAGGTTGGCGAACTGCGTATCTTTCAAGTAAAGCAAGTTTAATTTCAATTTGCTGAGCATACTTTCTTCTTATTTACTTTTTACACAAGTCTGATGATACCCCACTCCACACACCTTATATATAATAGGTATATCCAACACACCTTGTGGAGCCACACTTCGAGTACCGGCAGTCCGTTTTGCACCGGGAATCAGCGGACTGTATTCCAAGACATGACGCATCCGCTCACGTTGGTCTGGAGTGAAACGGTCTGCATAGCTGAATTCATAATCCATTAAGTTATAAGAAGTGAAGATATTACCCGTGTTGCAATCTTCCCGGTCGAAAACGCCAGGTAAGATTCCTATAATATCACCATTCTCATCTCGCTCTATAAAACTCTCACGCGATAATATATAATAATCACGATTATAAGGAGGAGTGTCTTCACAATAATCCGTATCTACACATGTATTTCCCTCATTCTCATTAAAGGCATGATGCAATCCCAAATAGTGTCCCAATTCATGGGCAAGGGTCACGTTGGCATCCAATGGGTTATAATAGCCTTGAGGCGTATCTTCGTCGAAATAAAGGGAATTAATGGAAACGCATTGCGGATAACCCAAATTTTCGTTCTCTAAAGAAGTATAAGCCACTGTCTGCAAACCTTCCAACTGATTAGCTCCTTGGACAGTCAGTGGCAGATGGGAAATCCCCAAGATGGTACCGCCACTTACGTCAGCAAAATTATAAAGCATCACATTCACATATTTGTTCATGTCCCACATCAGATTCAAAATTCTTTCATTGGAGCTTTGCATGAAACTTTCGCAATTAATAGGCATCTCATTCCATTCGATGTATTCTACACCGGGTGTTTCCAACAAATTACCACTTTCATCGGCCTCAGCCAATACAAATTCCAGATTGATGTCTTGGCTGTCCTCTCCTCCCGATGCAATGGTGATTCCATCATAATACTGATTCACTTTATCCAACACCTGCTCAATTCGCTGGAGCGTAATATATTGATACGGATCATTGGCATCCTGATACAACACATGAAAGATGAGTGGTATGCGATAAGTCAATTCCTGACCGGCAGGCAAAGCCGATTGTGTTATATTAATGTTTGTACGTTCCCCGTTGCAATAAACCACGACCGATCCCGTACGATCCTGCGACAGGTTAGCTTCCACTTCAATCCGGATGGTTCCATTACCCGTTCCACTACCCGGATACACACTACACCAATCGTCATTGATGCTGGTAGCCGTCCAATCTCCAGCAGTCTGAATGTCAATGGACAAAACCTCTCCTTCTGGCGAAATATCATTAAAAGTATCTTGAGACAGCGTGAAAGCCGGTTTCTCACTTTCGCAACTTGCCACCATCAAGCCCATGACAGCAGCCAGAATGTAAACGATCTTCTTTTTCATGTCTATCACATTTAATTAAATATTATAATACTTTTGCATAAGACTACAAATCTATGAATAATTTTTGGATAAATCATGCATATATCTTGCTTTTCTTTTCTCCTTATTACATTAAGCACTTCCTCCAAATGACATTTTATTATTATTAGCTTATTTTTTTGCCTAAAAATTTAGGTAATCTAAAAATAATTCCTATATTTGCAGGGTGATTAAATAACACTTTGCTTAAAACAAGAATTTAAGAAGTCTTAAGAACAAACCTTTTAAAACGCAATATTATGAACATTGAACGTATCATGTCCTCTTTAGAGGCAAAGCATCCCGGTGAATCGGAGTATCTACAGGCTGTAAGAGAAGTACTTCTTTCCATAGAAGACATTTATAATCAACATCCTGAATTTGAGAAAGCGAAAATTATCGAACGCTTGGTAGAACCCGACCGTATCTTCACTTTCCGCGTAACGTGGGTAGACGACAAAGGAGAAGTACAAACCAATCTGGGCTATCGCGTACAGTTCAACAATGCCATCGGCCCGTACAAAGGTGGTATCCGTTTTCATGCTTCCGTTAACCTGTCCATCCTGAAGTTCTTGGGATTTGAACAGACGTTCAAGAATGCGTTGACCACCCTACCTATGGGCGGCGGCAAAGGTGGATCAGATTTCTCACCACGCGGCAAGAGCGATGCTGAAATCATGCGTTTCTGTCAAGCTTTCATCTTAGAATTGTGGCGTCATTTGGGACCGGATATGGATGTTCCGGCCGGTGACATCGGCGTAGGAGGTCGAGAAGTTGGCTACATGTTTGGTATGTACAAGAAGTTGACGCGCGAATTTACTGGAACTTTCACTGGAAAGGGACTGGAGTTTGGCGGCTCCTTGATACGTCCAGAAGCTACAGGGTTCGGCGGACTTTATTTCGTCAATCAAATGTTGCAAACCAAAGGCATTGACATCAAAGATAAGACAGTGGCTATCTCCGGTTTCGGCAACGTGGCATGGGGGGCTGCTACTAAAGCTACGGAATTAGGAGCAAAAGTCGTAACCATCTCCGGTCCGGACGGTTATATATACGACCCCGAAGGTATCAGTGGCGAAAAGATAGATTATATGCTGGAACTTCGCGCATCAGGCAACGACATTGTAGCACCTTATGCAGAGCAGTTCCCAAATGCCCAGTTCATACCCGGCAAACGGCCATGGGAAGTGAAAGTAGACATTGCTCTACCTTGCGCAACCCAGAACGAACTGAATGGCGACGATGCTCGTCAACTGATAGCCAACAACGTACTTTGTGTAGGCGAAATCTCGAATATGGGATGTACGCCTGAAGCTATTGACCTCTTCATTGAGCATAAGATGATGTATGCACCCGGCAAAGCCGTCAATGCAGGGGGCGTAGCTACCAGTGGATTGGAAATGTCACAAAATGCCATGCACCTCAGTTGGAGTGCAGCCGAAGTGGACGAAAAACTGCACAACATTATGCACGGCATTCATGCACAGTGCGTGAAATACGGAACAGAACCCGATGGTTACATCAACTATGTGAAAGGCGCCAACATCGCCGGCTTCATGAAGGTAGCACATGCCATGATGGGTCAAGGAATTATCTGATTGAATTAAGAAACTTTGTTTAGTTGTATTTGTATTTGTGGTTTTAGCTGCTCCACGCCTGTGAAGGTATGGAGCAGTACTTTTTTTTGCAGAATCCCCAACAAAATCATTACCTTTGCACACGAAACTTATAAATAACAGAAACATGTTACTACCGGAATTAAAACAAAGGCGTGACAAAATACGTGTGTTGATGGCTCAACAAGGGATTGACGCCGCCCTGTTCACTTGCAATACCAATTTGATTTATACCTACGGACGAGTAATCAGCGGGTATCTATACCTACCTCTGAATGCTCCGGCCCGCTTGTTCGTTAAACGTCCTAACAATATCGAAGGAGAACACATCTTTTCCATCCGAAAACCGGAACAATTGCCTGAACTCATCCAGCAAAGCGAGTTGCCCATGCCCCGGAAATTAATGCTCGAAGGCGATGAACTCTCTTATACGGAATATAGTCGCCTGGCAGCATGCTTTCCCGATTCGGAAGTGCTTCCTTGTGGTACATCGCTCATCCGACAAGCCCGCAGCGTGAAGACGGAAATGGAGATTGAGATGTTTCGCCGTTCGGGCATTGCCCATGCCAAAGCCTACGAACAGATACCTTCTGTCTATACACCGGGCATGACGGACCGCCAACTCTCCATCGAAATCGAACGACTGATGCGTTTGGAAGGATGTCTGGGCATCTTCCGGGTATTCGGCCGTAGCATGGAGATATTCATGGGTAGCCTGCTGGCCGGCGATAATGCAGCCGCTCCCTCACCTTACGATTTTGCTTTGGGGGGTGAAGGACTCGATCCCTCGCTGCCGGGTGGGGTGAATGGCACTTTGCTGCAACCCGGACAAAGCTTCATGGTGGACTTAGGAGGTAACTTTTATGGTTACATGGGTGATATGAGCCGGGTGTTCTCCATCGGTCGATTACCCGAACAGGCCTATGCAGCCCATCAGACTTGCTTAGAGATACAAGCAGAAGTTACCGCCCTGGCTAAACCTGGAGCCGTTTGCGAAGACCTTTACCAGAAAGCCATTGAGATAGTGACCAAAGCCGGTTTTGCCGATTACTTCATGGGCACGGTTCAGAAAGCCAAATTCATCGGTCACGGCATCGGACTCGAAATCAATGAGGCACCGGTAATTGCCCCACGTATCAAGCAAGAATTGGAACCAGGCATGGTGTTTGCTTTAGAGCCCAAAATCGTGCTTCCCACTATCGGCCCTGTAGGTATTGAGAATTCATGGGCTGTTACTGCCGAGGGAGTAGAAAAACTAACTCTTTGCCAAGAAGAAATCATCGAACTATAAACCCTACTGCACCAATTTAAGAACAGGCTTGTGAGGGTGTGTCGTAATAGATGTATGGCACACCCTCTTGCATCAGCCATTATGGCAGGAAACAACTGCCAAAATTTCTTATATATTCGTGGGCCATTTAATATATATTCGCGGGCACTTTCATATATATTCGTGAGCCTACGCACTTATATTTCTTTTTTTGGGTATCTCAGTTTTTCGTTCAAGTAAGGGGAATGAATAAAAGGAAAGCCCGTATCCTTGAAGACATAAAAGAAGCGCAGGTCAACTTCAGTCTTCACTGTTGAGGTCTTAGGATACCTGATGTTACGAAGAGTTCAGATGCACCTACGCTATACGTAGGCGTCAGCCATCTTATTCTTATTGTAACATCTTGAAAGTTCCTAAGTTCCAACAGTTATTAAGAATAATAGCAAACGCTAATATTTTCCCACAAAAATGCCATCAGCCCGCACTCGGGCATAATAACTTTGCAAATGTACGAAAAAGAAATCGGAATCTCATCAAGATTCTCTTGATTTTTAATAAAAGAAATTCATGTATATATGCCTCGAAAGGGTGAACATAGTTTTTGAAAGGTTAGTTAACCACTTGCTAAATCTAAACGCTTAATCACAACTGATGGAAAAATCCTGAATTGCCTTTCAAAAAGTCATAAATCTGTTCGTTTTGCTAACACCGTTGTTTCTTTATTCCGGAGAAATAGAAGTTAAAGACTGTAAAAAATAGCCTTCCGATGGGTCACATACGATGTTTTGGGGCAAAACATTGCTTCTTCCGAGGCATCACATTGCTTCTTCCAAGGGCAAATAAGCAACCTTCCATGGGTAATTTCCCAACTACCCATGGGTAGTTAAGCGTTTTTTTCGAGTAAATTTGTCAAGATTCAGAAAGAAATGCGAGGATTTCGGGCTTCTACAGGTCGGATTTCGCTCTAATTTGCGTGCCGCCAAGTGTTAAATTTTGGTTTATTTCCTTGGGAATGAGGAATAAAGAACGTTTTTTCTTTGCTTGAAATCCACCGGGACGTACTTCGGTCGGAAATACGCGATTCTCAGCGATTAGGAAAGTCAAAGTGTCAGAATGACACTACGGAATACAAGTGTGAAGTACACGGAGGAGGAAGAAGAAGGGATATCCCGCAACGATGTCCCCGCGTCGCGGGATTTTTCATCAGCAATTAGCACGATATCTGAAGAATTTTGTCTATGTTTGCATTTCGATAAGAAAAATAAATGGATTATGAAATCATTGCAAGAACTGGTACGACCCAACATCTGGCGGTTGAAGCCCTATTCTTCGGCCCGCGATGAATATAGCGGACACGAAGCCTCTGTCTTTTTGGATGCTAACGAGAATCCCTACAATCACCCGAACAATCGCTATCCCGACCCTTTGCAACTCGACTTGAAAAAAGAATTAAGCCGGGTGAAGCAGGTGCCTATAGAGAACATTTTCCTGGGCAATGGAAGTGATGAAGCCATAGACCTGACTTTTCGGATTTTCTGTGAACCTCGGGTGGACAATGTAGTGGCTATCGACCCCACGTATGGCATGTATCAGGTGTGTGCCGATGTGAATGATATAGCGTACCGCAAAGTGCTTTTGAACGAACATTTTCAATTCTCGGCCGAACAGATGCTGGAAGCGACCGATGCCCATACGAAATTGATGTTTCTATGCTCGCCCAACAACCCAACGGGCAACAATCTGAATCGTGGTGAAATAGAAAAGTTGCTCGAACATTTCGAAGGCATCGTGGTGGTGGACGAGGCATATATCGATTTCTCAGACGCCCGCTCTTTCCTGCTCGACTTGCCGAAATATCCCAACCTCATTGTCTTGCAAACCTTTTCCAAGGCTTGGGGCTGTGCCGCCCTCCGTTTGGGAATGGCCTTCGCTTCGCGAGAGATTGTCTCCCTCTTCAATAAGGTGAAGTATCCCTATAATGTAAACCTGTTGACCCAAAAGCAAGCCTCGGAAATGATTTTCCGTTATTACGAAGTAGAGCGATGGGTGAAGGTGCTGAAAGAAGAAAGGAAATGGCTGGAAAAGCAGATAGCCTCTTTACCCGATACGGTCAACGTATTTCCCTCTGATGCCAACTTCTTCCTGGTGCGGATGACCGATGCACCGGCCATTTACAAATACCTGGTCGAACGGGGCATCATTGTACGCAACCGGCATTCGGTTTCCTTATGTGGGAATTGTTTACGAATCACAGTCGGTACGCGGATAGAGAACGAACAATTGTTGGAAGCATTGAGTCAATATAGCAAAGTATGAAGAAAGTTTTATTTATCGATAGAGACGGCACCCTGGTGATTGAACCACCGACCGATTATCAACTGGATGCTTATGAAAAGCTGGAGTTCTATCCCAAAGTGATGCGAAATCTAGGATTTATCCGGGCTAAACTCGACTTTGAGCTGGTCATGGTCACCAACCAAGACGGACTGGGCACAGCTTCCTTTCCGGAAGAAACCTTTTGGCCGGTACATAACTTGATTATGAAAACGCTGGAGGGTGAAGGCATTACTTTCGACAACATTTGCATTGACCGGAGTTTGCCGGCCGACCAGGCTCCTACCCGCAAGCCCCGTACGGGTATGCTGACCGCATACATAAACAATCCGGCCTACGACTTGGCAGGAAGTTTCGTGATAGGTGACCGGGCGACTGATGTGGAGTTGGCCAGAAACTTAGGATGCCGGGCCATCCTCTTGCAGGAAAACAAGGACTCACTCCCCCAAGAGTTACAGGACGTATGTACCTTGGCTACAACCGATTGGGACCGAATAGCCGACTTCCTCTATGCAGGCGAGCGTAAAGCAGAAGTACACCGGGTGACTCATGAGACGGACATCCGGGTATCAGTCGATGTCGATGGTTCCGGCCAATGTGACATACACACGGGATTGGGATTCTTCGACCACATGCTGGAGCAAATCGGCAAACACGGAGGCATGGACTTAACGATTCAGGTGAAAGGTGACTTGCACGTGGACGAACACCACACCATCGAAGACACAGCCTTGGTACTGGGTGAATGCCTGTACCGGGCGTTAGGCGACAAGCGAGGCATAGAACGTTATGGCTATGCCCTACCCATGGACGATTGTTTATGCCAGGTGTGTCTGGACTTTGGCGGACGTCCTTGGTTAGTATGGCAAGCCGACTTCCAACGAGAACGTATCGGGGAAATGCCCACCGAAATGTTCATGCACTTCTTCAAGTCACTGAGCGATGCAGCCCGAATGAATCTCCACATCAAGGCCGAAGGAACTAACGAGCATCATAAAATAGAGGGCATCTTCAAAGCATTGGCCCGTGCCCTGCGTATGGCGGTGAAGCGCGACATCTATCGGTATGAGTTGCCCTCCTCCAAAGGATTACTTTAGTCTACCTGTATCATCTATCCTTATATACTATCTATAAAATGGAAACAAAAGAAATACCCATCCTGCTGCTGACAGGCTATCTGGGCAGCGGGAAAACGACCTTGGTAAACAGACTTCTTAACGAAGCACAAGGCGAACGTTTTGCAGTTATCGTCAATGACATCGGAGAAGTAAATATTGATGCCGACCTCATCCAGAAAGGAGGTGTAGTAGGCATGAATGATGACAGCCTCGTGGCCTTACAGAACGGATGCATCTGCTGCACGTTGCGTACGGATCTTATCGAACAAGTGCGTATGTTACTCAGAATGCAACGATTTGACTATATCGTCATCGAAGCAAGTGGCATCTGTGAACCCGAACCTATCGCACAAACTCTCTGTACGATACCCACATTGGGAGCAGCCTACACCCAATACGGTCGTTCACGGTTAGACTGTATTACATGCGTGGTCGATGCCTTGCGCTTACGCGATGAATTCGATACCGGCAACCGCCTCCAACAGAAACCGACCGATGAAGAAGATATAGCTAACTTGCTAATACAGCAAATAGAGTTTAGCAACCTTGTCTTACTGAACAAAGCAGATGAAGTTAGTGCAGAAGAACTGGGACGTATGCGCGAAATCATCCACACCCTACAACCCACGGCGGACATCATCTGTTGCAATTATGCCGATGTGCCGATGCAGAAATTGCTCCATACAGAATTGTTCGATTTTGAACGGTTGGCAACTTCCGCCGGATGGATACGCGGCATCGAACAACCATTGGAAGAATTGGAAACATCCCATGATGCGCACGAACATGAGCACGACCACGATCACCATCATCACCACGAACATGAAGAAGGAGAAACGGAAGAATATGGCATACAGACGTATGTATACTACCGCCGACCGGCATTCGATATACACCGGCTGGATGAATTCCTGGCCACCCGCTGGCCACGCAATATCATCCGAACCAAAGGCGTCTGCTATTTCAGCCATAATCGCGATATGTCGTACTTATTCGAACAGGCTGGTTCACAAAAACAATTGCGCGAAGCCGGTTTGTGGTATGCCACAGCTCCCGAAGAAGATCTGGTGCAACTGATGAAACAGGAACCCGGATTGCTTCGCGATTGGGACAAAACGTATGGTGACCGGATGCAAAAACTGGTCTTCATCGGTCAGCACTTGGACAAAGATGCACTGGCCCGTGAACTGGACGCTTGCCTGGAGCGTTAAATCATAGTATAAAAAGAAACGCCGTCCGCAAGGGGTAGCGTTTCTTTTTTCTTTCTCATTCGGGTGGAAGTTCGTTAGCATTACGGGGAAGCTGCTTCCAGCCATCACCGAACGTATCATAAGCATCGGTCACTACCACAAACGCACGGGGATCAGCTTCATAAATTTTCAACTTCACCCCGGCAACTTCTTTGTAACTGACCACCAAGAAAAGCATCTCCTTCTCATTACCCGTGTAAAGACCGCTACTCCGGATGCATGTAGCCGTGCGATCAAGTTCATGCAAAATGTAACGATGAAGTTCCGGCAGGTTTCGTTCGCTTATAACAAAGATGAGCTTATCATTCTTCGCCCCGTTAATGGTGTAAGCAATGACACGTGAAATGATGAATATGGCAATAAGGGAATAAAAAGAAAGATAAAGGGCAGGTTCATTTTCACTGTCACCGCCACCTAAACCAAATCCAATGACAAGCAAGCCAAACAACACTACCGTCCCGTCAACAAGAAGAATGGCATGAGAAAAACGAATACGCGCATACTTTTGAAGCAACATACCCACAATGTCACTTCCACCGGTAGTTGCCTGATTACGCACCACTATACCAGTTCCTATACCTATTAAGGTAGCTCCGACCACACAACTCAACATGAGATGATTGGACAAATCAAGTGTACCACCCAATAATTGAGAAGGGTCTAATGCCTCAAGAGCCGCCTGCGTAGGATATACCAACTTGGACAAGGTATTCATCAACAAAGGAGTCACCAAGGCAGCTACGATGGTACGTGTACCAAGACGTGCCCCCAACAATAGAACTGACAAGATGAGCAACGGAACATCGAACAGATAGCCAAACGTCCCCACCTGTATGGAAGGGAAAAGCTGATGCAACACAATACTCGCCCCATATACCCCACCAGGAACAATCTTATAAGGGTTTATGAAAAACACGAAACCGGCAGCCAGAATGGTACAGCCTGCAAAAATCTTCAGCCAAGCATAGAATGTCTTCTTCATATACGTAGATTTATATTCATGCAGCAAATATACAAAATAGGCGCGTTTGTCGAAACAAACACGCCTTGTTTTTTATCACGTTCTTCGCTTACTTCATCCCGCGAGCCTTATAAATACGCTCCTTGGCTGCATTGATTTCCTGAAATTTCTGCTCAGCTGCACGACGTATGTCTTCACCCAAGGTGGCTACTTTATCGGGATGATGTTTCAGAGCCAATCGGCGATAAGCGGAACGTACTTCAGCATCCGAAGCATCCGGTGTTATTTCAAGCACTGCATAAGCATCTGCCAACGATTCTCCACGCAAGTTCAGCATAGAATCTACTTCACGGTCTTGCAATCCCATGCAGGCAGCCACTTCGCGAAGTGCCTCAATTTCTGCTTGACATACATTGCCATCGCTACGGGCTATTTGCGCCAAAAAATCCAGCATTTGCAACCGTTGCTCATAAGATAAATTGGCCGCAATCTGCGCTCCGCATTCATGGATGGTTCGTCTAAAAGCTGTCGGGTCTTGCGCATCCATCCGTTTGCGCTGCTCAAACAAATTCATCAAGATTTGCTCACCCTCCGTTACAGCCTCCGCCCCAAAGTTCATACGAAGGAACCGACGGACAAACTCCATTTCACTATGCATAATCCGTCCATCCGCCCGTATGACATAAGACGCCATGACCAACATCGCAAATAAGAAACTATTGCGCTGCCCGGCAGTACCTGTGTCCGTTGTCTGCGTTGCGCTATCCCATGCATCACGTTGGGCATTACCGGCAGAATCAACCAACGAACCTATCGCAAAGCCTGCCAATGCACCCAATGGTCCCATCGCCATAAAACCAACGATGCCACCTATCCATTTTCCCAATCCCATATTAATCTACTTTTTTAAAATGCAAAGAAACACATTTCCCTCAGAACAGCCAAGCCTATGTATTCGGTTTTAAGCAACTTTCGCATGTCCACTCTCACATAAAATCAAAAATTACTCCCATCGCTTTCACAGTCCCATGAAAAAAGCATAAATTTGCCCACCCAACTTCATGCAATCAAGAATATGGCAGATAATTATTTGGAACGGAAAAGAGAGGAATATGAACAAAAAGTAGCCCAAATGCAACGACGTCCGAACGTGGTCAGGAGTGCCAACAAACATGCTTCGTACCCTACGGATGCACAGTTCAGCCAACGCCTGCATCCCCTACCGGACGAAGCTCTTTCCATTACTCCTCCATCACGCTTCACCTATCCATTCGACTATAGTCCACACAAGCTGTCTCTCCTTGCTGCCCAAGAAACCCAACAATACATAGCCACACGTGACGATTGGCGCTCGGAACTCGAAGCGGGCAAAATGTTTGGCGTCCTTGTAGTCCGCACCCGACAAGGAGAAATGGGATTCTTCGCAGCCTACTCCGGTTTACTCGCCGGAAGTTATCAGCAAACGTATTTCGTCCCCCCAGTATACGACTGTCAGCAGCCCGGCGGATTCTTTCGACAAGGAGAAGCCGAAATTGAAAATCTGACCCGCCAAATCAATGAACGAGAACAGTCGGAAACGTATCAGCTTCTCCTGAAAACAGTCGCTCATACCCGTCAAGAAGCCGAATGCTCCCTCCATGATATGCGTCAGCAAATGAATCGGTCACGGAATCTCCGTCGCCTGAAGCGAGAGTCAGAAAAACTAACTACGGAAGAGCTCGAACAACTGGTACGCGAAAGCCAGTTCCAAAAGGCTGAATATCGACGTGCAGAACGTGCCTGGAAAGAACGGATAGCCATTCCCCAAACTACATTGGATACCTACGAAGCTGAAACAGAACGATTACGTACAGAACGGCGGAAACGTTCTGCCGCCTTACAGATGCGCTTATTCTGGCACTACAAACTATATAATGCCCGGGGACAACGAAAAGATTTGTGTGAGATATTTGCCCGTACGCCCCAAGGAACACCCCCGGCCGGTTCGGGCGACTGTGCAGCTCCCAAGCTGCTTCAATATGCCTACATACACCGGTGCCAACCTATCTGCATGGCCGAATTCTGGTGGGGCAATTCGCCGATGGGGGAACTTCGCGTTCATGGCCGATATTATCCGGCATGTACCGGCAAATGCGGCCCTATTCTGACATACATGCTCGATGGGCTTGCCGTAGATACACCCCCAACCACCGAACGGCGGACGATGGCTGAAGGACAAACGTTGCCTATCATATACGAAGACGCTTGGTTATTGGCCGTCGACAAACCTGCCGGATTGTTGAGCGTTCCTGGCCGCGACGGAGGAGACTCGGTGCTTCAACGGATGCGAACCTATCTGCCCCAAGCGGATGGGCCTCTTATCGTACACCGACTGGACATGGACACATCGGGATTACTGCTCATAGCCAAGACCAAAGCCGTCCACCAACGCATGCAAGCCCTGTTTGAAACCCGCGCAGTAGTCAAACGATACATAGCCCTGTTGGACGGTACTCCGTCTGCCGACAAAGGGCTCATCGATCTGCCCATCGGTCCTTGCCTGCACGACCGTCCCCGTCAGCAAGCCGATGGCCCTACAGCCCGACCGGCACTGACACGCTACGAAGTGTTGGAACAGCAAGAAGAACATACACGGGTGGCTTTCTATCCGCTCACAGGACGTACCCACCAGCTACGTGTCCACGCGGCACATATACGGGGATTAGGATGCCCCATCAGCGGTGACAGCCTGTACGGCACCCGAGGTCCCCGCCTCTATCTGCATGCCGAGCAGTTGGAGTTCGAGCATCCGGTAACCCACGAGCATCTCCGCCTCCACTCACCTGCCCCTTTCTAAAGATGAGCATGAGGCCATTCGGAAAATAATCGCTATCTTTGCACGTCATAGAAAATGTAATACATGCCTTATGGAAGATAACATCATTAAATTGGAGACGGTGGATCAATACAACCAACTTTTCGGACTGGAAACTCTCCACCCGCTCATTGCCATCGTAGACCTTGGGAAAGCAACCCGTTGCCCTGAAAAGCTGAGTATAAACTATGGAGTATACGCCTTGTTCCTGAAGCAAACACGATGTGGTGACATCCGCTACGGACGCCAACTGTACGATTATCAGGAAGGCACGGTGACCAGTTTCGCTCCGGGACAAATCGTACATACACAAATGGAACCGGGGACACGTCCCCAAGCCCGCGGATTGTTGTTCCATCCCGACCTGATTCGGGGTACCTCGTTAGGGCAGGAAATCAAGCACTATTCCTTCTTCTCCTACAACTCCAACGAAGCCCTCCATCTATCCGAAGAAGAAAAAGGCATCTTTACCGACTGTCTCGACAAGATTCAGTTGGAACTGAACCACCCCATCGACAAACACAGCAAGCGACTGATAGCACGCAACATCGAATTGCTGCTGGACTACTGCATGCGTTTCTATGAACGGCAGTTCATCACCCGCTCGGCAGTCAACCGAGATGTACTTATCCGCTTCGAAGAACTGCTGGACGACTATTATCAGCAAGACTTAGGGCAGCAACAAGGACTGCCGACTGTCAAGTATTTCGCCGACAAAGTGTGCCTTTCGGCCAACTACTTCGGCGACCTGGTCAAGAAAGAGACCGGCAAATCGCCCCAGGAATACATCCAGGACAAAATCATCGACTTCTCGAAAGAACTGATAGCCACCACGAACAAGACGGTGAGCGAAATAGCCTATCAGTTAGGGTTCCAATACTCGCAACACTTCAACCGGGTGTTCAAGAAGCATGTGGGAGCCACCCCTAACGAATATCGCCGGGCTCTCGTATAGCTTTCCCGGCAGCCTGTATCCGACAGCGCATGGCAAACGCAATTAAGAAAAAAGCGAACAATCGGACGATCCTTCGACCCTTCCCCGCAGAACCCCTTGACCCTTGTGCGTACAAGGGGTTGACCTTTGTGCGTACAAGGGTATGACCTTTGTGCGCACAAGGGTCCGACCTTTCTGCGCACAAGGGTCAATACCAGGCTACAGACCGCTCTGGGCAGGGGTAGGCAGTACCCCCCGCCGAGCGAGCTTATGAAATGAAAAACTATGACATTACTTTTCCAACTTATCGTACTCGGCATCTGTCACCGGCTCCAGCCATTCGTTGGACGTATTCTCGCCGGGCACTTCGAAGGCGAGGTGTGCAAACCAGCTGTCGGCTGCGGCGCCGTGCCAGTGCTTCACGTTGGCCGGGATGTGGATGACATCGCCCGGCAACATCTGTACGGCAGGCTTTCCTTCTTCCTGATACCAACCCTTACCGGCTACGCATACCAGCATCTGTCCGCCGCCCTTGGTGGCATGATGAATGTGCCAGTTATTGCGGCAACGGGGCTCGAACGTCACGTTAGAGAAAGGAACCTGTTCTTTCGATACGGGAGCCAGATAGCTGTTGCCGATGAAATACTGGGCATACGCCGTGTTCGGCTCGCCGATGGGGAATATCATTTCGCGCTGGAAGGCAGCTTTGGCATCTTCTCCCTTCGTATCCTCTGCCCACACATCCTTAGCCAGGCGGAAAGCGCCCCATGCGTTAGGCCATCCGGCATAGAAAGCGATGTGGGTCAGCATCTCCGAGATTTCGGTGCGGGTGATGCCGTTCTGCTTGGCAAATTGCAAGTGATGCGTCAGCGATGAGTCGATGATACCCTTACCAATCAAGGTGGAAACGGTAATCATACTGCGGTCGCGGGGGCTGAGTCCCGGACGGTTCCATACTTCCCCAAAGAGCACATCGTCATTGAGTTCGGCAAACTTCGGGGCAAATTCTCCCAACTGCACGTGTCCGGCAGTCTGTGTAATTTTTTCTTGTGCCATCATATTTCCAAAATTTAATGTCGTTGCAAACAATGCTAATCCTAATAATTTCTTGTTCATACGCTTTCATTTTTTGTTTGATGAAGCAAAGGTAGGACATTATGGATTACCGGACGCAAACCGGATTACAGATGTTTGTACCTTATTTACAGAAAAGCACCGCCCGTTTTTCCCGGACAGTGCTTCTCATGCGGTCTATAGGACAGCCCCTACCTTAATCTTCCATCAACTTGCGATAACGCACCCGCTTAGGCTCTTCGCGTCCCAGCCGTTTCAGCTTGTTCTCCTCATATTCCGTGTAGGAACCTTCGAAGAAGAAGACATTCGAATCACCCTCGAAAGCCAGGATATGCGTACAGATACGGTCGAGGAACCAACGGTCGTGGCTGATGACTACGGCACACCCGGCGAAATCCTCCAAACCTTCTTCCAATGCCCGCAAGGTATTGACATCAATATCATTCGTCGGCTCATCGAGCAACAGTACGTTACCTTCTTCCTTCAATGCCATCGCCAAATGGAGACGATTGCGCTCACCACCCGAGAGCACTCCGCAAAGCTTCTCTTGGTCCGCTCCCGAAAAGTTGAAACGGCTGAGATAAGCACGGGCATTAATATCTCGTCCGCCCATGCGAATCAGTTCATTACCTCCGGAGATCACTTGATAGACACTCTTGGCCGGGTCTATGTCGCGATGTTGCTGGTCCACATAAGCCACCTTGACCGTTTCACCCACTTCGAACTCACCCCGGTCGGGTTTCTCCAAGCCCATGATAAGGCGGAACAAGGTTGTTTTTCCGGCTCCATTGGGACCAATAATACCCACAATGCCGTTAGGAGGCAACATGAAATTCAGGTCATCGAAAAGTAACTTGTCACCGTATGCCTTGGCCACATGCTTGGCCTCAATGACTTTATTGCCCAAACGCGGTCCGTTGGGAATAAAGATTTCCAACTTCTCTTCTTTCTCCTTCACATCTTCATTGAGCAACTTGTCGTAAGAATTCAAACGGGCTTTTCCTTTAGCCTGACGGGCTTTCGGTGCCATACGCACCCACTCCAACTCGCGCTCCAACGTCTTGCGGCGTTTGCTGGCTACTTTCTCTTCCATCTCCATACGCTTGGTCTTCTGCTCCAACCAACTGGAGTAATTACCTTTCCAAGGAATCCCTTCCCCTCTGTCGAGTTCCAGAATCCAGCCTGCCACATGGTCCAGGAAATAACGGTCGTGCGTCACAGCAATCACCGTACCTTCATATTGTTGCAAGTGTTGCTCCAACCAATCGATAGACTCAGCATCCAAATGGTTGGTCGGCTCGTCCAACAGAAGAATATCAGGCTTCTGCAACAACAAACGGCAAAGTGCCACACGACGGCGCTCTCCTCCGGACAGATGCTCCACCGACTGATCTTCGGGAGGACAACGCAAAGCATCCATCGCACGCTCCAGCTTACTATCCAGATTCCAAGCATCCGTCGCGTCAATTATATCCTGCAACTCTGCCTGACGAGTAAACAATTTATCCATTTTATCCGGATCTTCATAATATTCCGGAAGTCCGAATTTCTGATTAATTTCCTCATATTCGGTCAAAGCGTCCACCACCGGTTGAACTCCTTCCATCACTACCTCTTTCACGGTCTTTGTCGGATCCAGATAAGGTTCCTGTGCCAGATAGCCCACCGAATAACCGGGAGAAAATACCACTTCGCCTTGATAAGACTTATCCAGTCCGGCGATAATCTTGAGCAGTGTCGACTTACCCGAACCATTCAAACCAATGATACCAATCTTCGCCCCATAAAAGAACGAAAGGTAAATGTTCTTCAACACCTGCTTGTTGTTCTGTGGAATGGTCTTGTTCAGACCTACCATCGAAAAGATAATCTTTTTATCGTCTACTGTTGCCATACATTAATTTATTTAGATGCAAATCTACGGAAAATTTGTGAGATTATGGCAGAGAATAAACGGATTTGAGTCAACACAACCATAAAGTACTCATGAGAACGTTACAAAAGCAATGCCCCGTTTGTTGACAATCTGACACTTTGACTTTCCTGGTCGCTGAGAATCGCATATTTCCGACCGAAGTACGTCCCGGTGGGTAAGAGCTCAATTTATTAGTGTGACAAGACTCAGCCATTTTATCAGAAAGCGTCTGCCAAAAATGCATATATATTCGTGAGTCATTTCATATAAGTGCGTGAGCCATTTCATATATATTCGTGAGCCCACGCACTTATATGCCTTTTTCAGGGCATCTGATCGCCATGACATTTAAAGCGAACGGCCTTTAAACACATTACTCTTATCCAACGGAAGAATAATCCCTTTCAAGGTTAAACGATTGGAATGAAAGTCGGGCATAATGTTGACTGTAGCCTCGTTGCTTCCCTCAAAGAGGGTGATTTCTACACGCGCCGAAATGCCCACACCTACCACGTTCATTGAAAGCGAGATGTTGCCTTTCTTATCCTTCTTCAAGTCGTACTTCGAGAAGGTGCCTTCGACCGTCACCCCTCCCAGTCCGTTCAACCCGCTTATGGGGATATTGAAAGCTACCTGTACCACGGCTTGGTCATCGCAGACCGAGACAAAGTTGGTGTTGGAAGTCACATAAGCCATTTGTCCATATTTAAATACGACTCTATCGGCCTCCAGTGTAAAAGCACGCTCGTTGAGTGCCTGTTCAGCCTCGGCAAATTGCAAACTGTCTATCCGTTCTTGCAAGGCCTTTTTCTCCTTCCGGGTCAGTTTCCGGCCTTCGTCTTCTTGAGCTATAGCGCCTCCTGCCAACATGAGCAGAAACAGCGTCATCATAATGGTTAAACTTTTCATAATGATAATCTTTAATTGTTGCTATTCATACAGTTTCTCATTAAATGAAAAATGAAGCGACCCGCCTTTTATTGCTCCGTTTCCTGATAATAATGTTTAAAAGAGCTGTCCACTTATCTTTTTTTAAACTCTCCACACAGTGCTTCCCCCATAAAAAAAACACCGGCGGATATACTTCCAACCGGTGTTGATGATTTCTATATCCGTTTCGCTTCGGACTTATTCGATACCCAATTTCTTCTTAATATCCTTGGGAAGTGCATCTTTATGTACTAAGATGTTCATCGTTTTGTAGGCGACGAAAGCTTTTGAAGCATACCAGATGCCTTTGTACTTACCGGTCAAACCCCACGAATTCTTCACCATGAAATATTCCTTACCATTCTGGTCCTTGGCAATACCGTAAATTACCATACCGTGGTCGTCAGTTGTCTCCCAATTATCGAAAGCCACTTGACGCATCTCCTGTGTTACTTCAATTTCGGGCAACGGACGCGAAGTCAGTTCCTTACGCTTATCCGTAGCTGTCAGTCCAGTCCAGCGTGCCATGTCGCTACCAGTCAGTTCAGCACCTCGTGCAGCATCGGGCATCACGGCAATACCATCGCGAGTAAAACCCTGTTCGCTCACGTCGCTACCCCATGCGAAGGTATAGCCCGTGCGAATGGCATTGTCCATCACGGCCATCAGTTCCTCAATCGGCAGGTTGTAAGACAAACCATTCCGCCAATTATCCTGAATCTCAATAGCAAACTGGGTGTAGAAAGGATGATGGGTATATGAAGTCAGCGACACATAGTCATCGGGATTAATGCCCAAGCTCTGTCCGAAGGTCATCGGCGTATATTCCTTCCCCTCGTACGTGAAAGTTTCGGGACACTTGCCCAGGTAAGTATCATAAATGGCACTGATGCCGTTCTTCCAGACAGGAGTCAACTTGCTGAAACGACCTTTACCGATGGCTTGCACATAAGCACCAGCAACAGCATCCAACTCGTTGTGTACCGGCAGGGAATCGCCATACATAATGCCCGGCATCGCTTCTTGCGGTACAAGTCCGTAGTTCTTCAAACAGTACATAATATCATAAAAACTTCCGCCCGGCGAGAAAGAAGCATCTCCGTGATAGCGCACATAGTTGACCGCACGGTCTACCATGGTGTGATGCACCACAAACATCTCGGACAGGTCATAAGTGCCCTTGCCCATACGCAATAATTCGCTTTCCAAAAAACTAAGGCTTGAGAAACTCCAGCACGTACTCGAACGGTTCTGATTTTTGATGCTGGTGATAGGATTTTCCTTCACAGTCGTAAATACGAAACCTTCTTCTTTGGGCGCATCTTGTGCCGCCACCTGAAGGCTAAGTAAACCCATTGCGACAATAAGTATTGACTTTTTCATTGCTATTAAATTAAGTTGAATGATTGATTACTGGTGCAAATTTAGATAAAATCCGCGAGATTCTACATCGGCAGAATAGAGAAAACGTTTTTTCTTTAGAGAAAAGGTAGGCAAAAAACAAGAATTCAAAGGATATAAAACAAAAAAACAGCGGACAGGTCTCCCCTTATCCACTGTTTTCCTATCTATTTGTTCACTTAAAGGTCTACTCCGAAAAAACGCAGCCGACTATGCAAGCGATCAATCTCCCGCTGCATTTCTTCTATCCGCTGCAACAAATGATGAATGGCATCAATGCCTTCCATGTTGATGGATAAATCATAATACATACGGCTGTAACGCTCTACGTCAGGCAATTGAGAGAAAAGCAAACAGGGTTTCCCGTCTTCCATATAAATGTCTATCAGCCCACCCTCTTGCAACAAGTCAATAAATGAAGGTTCGACGTGACATTTATCACAATAATCACTCAGTATAATATAATCGTTTTGCATAACGTTCCTTTTCTTTTAATTCATACTCTGCATTTTGCGAAGTAGTTCCTTCTGCTGCTCTGTCAAGTTAGTTGGTAATTGTATTTGGTAGGTAACAATCAAGTCACCGGCCTGTCCTTCCTGCTTATATACCGGAAATCCCTTGCCTTTCAGGCGGACTTTCGTACCGGGTTGCGTACCTGGTTGTACTTTCAGACGCACTTGCCCGTCAAGAGTATTCACCAACTTCTCGCCTCCCAACAAAGCCGCATAGAGGTCGATGGTGACATCTTCATACAAATCATCCCCCAAACGCTTGAACACCGGATCGCTATCAATCATGAACGTAATGTATAAATCGCCTGTAGGACCTCCATTGGCACCTTCGGCACCATAACCTTTCAGCTTAATCACTTGTCCATCGGCCACACCCGCAGGGATAGTAATACGTACTTGCTTACCATCTATATTCAACACTTCTTTGTGAGTATGAGCGGCATCCCGAAGAGAAAGATGCAGTTCCGACTGATAATCTTGTCCACGGAAACTCGACCGGGCACTTCGCCCACCCCGATGACCGAACATCTGTTCAAAGAAATCAGAGAAGCCGTCCGCACTGCTCCCTGTAAACTCCTGTCCATCTGACGAGTACCAATATGTCCCATTGCCATCCGTATGAAAACCACCTCCCGAAGCACCAAAACCGCCAAAACCGCCAAAGCCGCCAGTTCCTTGCCGAGCACGTTTCTGAGCCTCAAACTCATCGGCATGTTTCCAATGCTCTCCATACTCATCGTACTTCTTTCGTTTTTCAGGATCGCTCAACACTTCATTAGCCTCGTTCAGAGCCTGGAATTTCTCCTTGGCAGTAGGATCATTCGGATTCAAGTCAGGATGATATTTACGGGCCAAGCGACGGAAAGCCTTCTTAATGTCATCTTGCGAAGCTGTCTTATCCACACCAAGCACTTTGTAGTAATCGATATATGCCATAACTCATACGTTTTAAATAAAAACCGCGGCATCTCATCAGGGAGACACCGCGGCACTGTATAATAACACTATACTCTAAAAAATCAAGGGGAGTAGACTATTACATCATTCCGCCCATGCCACCCATACCGGCATTCATCGGCATTTCGGGCTTATCCTCTTTCTTTTCTACAATGACACATTCTGTTGTCAGGAACATACCTGCAATAGAAGCTGCATTTTCCAATGCCACACGTGTCACCTTAGCAGGATCAACCACACCGGCTGCATGGAGGTTTTCATATACATCCGTACGTGCATTGTAACCAAAATCCCCCTTGCCTTCACGTACTTTCTGTACGACTACTGCACCTTCTTTTCCGGCATTGGCTACAATCTGACGCAGAGGCTCTTCAATGGCACGTTTGATGATTTCAATACCCGTAGTTTCATCGGCATTTTCTCCTTTCAAACCTTCCAAAGACTCCAAGGCGCGGATATAAGCAACACCACCACCCGGTACGATGCCTTCCTCAATAGCTGCACGCGTAGCACGCAAAGCATCATCCACACGGTCTTTCTTTTCCTTCATTTCTACTTCAGAAGCAGCACCTACATACAGTACAGCTACTCCACCAGACAATTTGGCCAAACGTTCTTGCAACTTCTCACGGTCATAATCGCTCTTTGTGGCAGCAATCTGAGCCTTAATCTGCTCGCAACGATCATGAATGTTTTCCTTGTCACCGGCACCGTTTACAATAGTTGTATTATCTTTCGTGATGGTAACCTTCTCTGCACTACCCAGCATATCGATAGTAGCCTGTTCCAACTTCAGCCCTTTCTCTTCGCTGATAACAACACCACCAGTCAGCACGGCAATATCTTCCAACATTTCTTTACGACGATCGCCAAATCCCGGAGCCTTCACAGCACAAATCTTCAATTGGCTACGCAGACGGTTAACAACCAACGTTGTCAAAGCTTCACTATCTACATCCTCTGCAATTACCAACAACGGACGACCTGTCTGTACAGCCGGTTCAAGGATAGGCAAGAAATCTTTCAAGTTAGAAATCTTCTTATCGTAAATCAAGATGTAGGGTTTCTCCATCTCGCATTCCATCTTCTCCGTATTCGTAACAAAGTAAGCCGACAGATAACCACGGTCAAACTGCATACCTTCTACTACCCCAATTGTAGTGTCGGTACCCTTAGCTTCCTCAATGGTAATAACACCATCCTTCGAAACCTTACGCATAGCATCGGCAATCAGCTTACCGATAACCGGGTCGTTATTAGAAGAAACGGTACCCACCTGTTCAATCTTATCGTAGTTATCACCTACTGTTTCCGACTGAGCTTTGATGGATTCTACGACCTTGGCAACAGCTTTGTCAATACCCCGTTTGATATCCATCGGGCTTGCACCTGCTGTCACATTCTTCAAGCCTTCAGCAACAATAGCTTGAGCCAATACGGTAGCCGTTGTAGTGCCATCACCGGCATCATCTCCCGTCTTGCTGGCTACTTCCTTTACCAACTGGGCGCCTACATTCTGGTAAGCATCAGCCAATTCTACTTCTTTAGCTACTGTTACTCCGTCTTTCGTGATGTGAGGAGCACCAAATTTCTTTTCAATAATAACGTTACGTCCTTTAGGACCTAATGTTACTTTTACAGCATTTGCCAATGTGTCAATACCCTTTTTCAACTGGTCGCGGGCATCAATATTAAATAATATTTCTTTAGCCATGATAATCTAAGTTTTTAAAAAGTTAATAAGTTTATCCCAATACAGCCAATACATCGCTCTGACGCATAATCAGGTATTTCGTGCCGTCCAACTCGACTTCTGTACCGGCATATTTACCATACAGAACTTGATCACCAGCTTTCAATACCATTTCTTCATCCTTCGTACCGTTACCGGTAGCAATGACTTCACCCTTCAAAGGTTTTTCTTTTGCCGTATCAGGAATGATGATACCGCCAATTGTTTTCTCTTCTGCAGGTGCAGGGAGTATCAAGACTCTGTCTGCTAATGGTTTAATGTTCATAATTCTTTTATTTTACGTTATACATTTACTTATTCTTTCAAGCCTGCCACATACAGGCACCAAACTCCCTACGAAAAGCATGCCAAAGAGATTACTATCAAAATCTGACAGAAAGAACTGACAAATTGACAGGGAACGGTTTCTCTTCTATCTTTTTCTATAGATAATCTGCCAAACGGTAACGTCCCTTCCGGGATGTACTTCTTCCATATTGAATCACCTTCCGGGGACAAGCATGCACACAGGCCATGCAATGAATACACCGTTCTTCCCAAACCGGACCTCCCTCTGACATCCGAATATTTCCCATCGGACATACATCGCGGCATATACCACACGATATACACCCGGTATCTACATGGAAACCTCGTGTATGAATGATAAGACGAACGAATAAAGGATTCACGACATAAGTCTTCAACCAAGCGGCAGAACCTTCCTGCACTTTCCAAACTTTACTTTCATGTAGCACTCCGTCGGCTATAGACTTTATAGTCAGTCGTGCCTCATTGATTTTCTGACGTGCCACTTCGTCTGCATCAAGAGAAAACATAGGTATATACGTATTTGGCATCTGAACAGACCATGCTGCATCCAACGGAAAATGTTTGGCCAGACGGTTCATACCTTTACCTACGTCATCGCCACATGTACACACCGCATAACGATAACGGCAATGAGGCAAATGAAGTCGCGACAAAAAATCAGCCACGACACGAGGCGCATACCAGGCATGAATAGGAAACACCACCCCTACTCTCTCCGCACAAGTCAACTCATCCGGCAATGTTTTTTGTTTCAAACAACCAGCGATATTGAGCACCCCGTCATCCGTAGCCTCTGCCAATAACTGAGCAAGCCAATAGGAATTTCCCGTCCCACTAAAATAAAGAATCATAAGTCACTAAATTTTGGAGTGCAAAGTTAATATAAAGAATGATATACTTGGCAAAGTAAAGAAATATACCCCAAGCCTCAGCACTCCTTACCTTCTTCTTTTCACCATAGTAGTGTGAAGGCTTCACATCAGCACTGTGAAGGTGTAACATCAATACTGTGAAGGCTTCACACTAAAATCGTGAAGGGGTGTGAAAGCTTTCACACTTTATGAAGCATGAAGTGTGAAACTCATCTTATCATCCTTTTTTCACCGACTCGGTCTTTGGTTGCAAAGAAACCCTTCTCATCACTCTGCCATACATCAGTATAATCACTATAGTGGTCAGAAATTCCGATAGACACAATGCCAACCAAATACCATTCGTCCCTATGGCTTGGGGCAGGAGGATGAAAGAAGGTATCAAGAAGATAAATCCGCGCAACAAAGCCAGAACCGTTGCTGGCTTCACCCGTTCCACGCTCTGATAATATCCGATAACGGTAAGGTTAAGGATAAAGAAAATAAACCGGATAAAAATACAATTTGCGGGCAAACCGAAACAGATAGACAAGCCCGATAAGACCGACGACGAACAAGCCTATCGTCACGGCAATAGGATAGCTTGGGTTAGATTGATACGGGCCGCTTTGGACTTTCCACGTGACAATTGGATGGAAGCCACCACCGACGAGTCTGCTCCGACCATCAGCCCCACGTCGGTAAACAGCATGAGCAGTTTTTCATTAAGCATTCTACAGGGCTACAGGGCAAAATACTCGCTTATTCCAACCACCTTTCTATCTGACAGCTTTCCCAGAAAAGTTTAGTTGAATGAACCATTGAACATCCCATGTAAAAAAGGAATAACAAAGAAATGGCTATCATCAAAAGACAGATAATCAAATTGTGCTTCTCTTGTTTAAAATCAACCGTAACCATAAAACCTCCTTTTTTGATTGTCATGCAAAAGTAGAACTAGAATATTACAGTCTCTTTACGCTTACATGACAAATATACGCATATTTCTCCAAAAATCGAAGTAAAACTTCCCAAAAATTCTCATAGTATATTAAGAAAAGAGCAGGTTCATTCTCAATATCAGTCTTACAAATATCTAAAAAAATAGGTTCTGTCATCCCGACAGAACCTACAAAAACACAAACACAAAATAAAACACGACAAAACTACTTATGCAATCACACCATGCCTCTTACTGCGACATGAAATAAACTGCGTTTATTTACATACATAAAGCAATGTATATAACTGAATTCATTCTTAAAATCATACTGCAAATTATTGAATGCCTTTTTCACGCAATTTTAATTGCCAGTTCCAAGCAGAACGCAATGTATCCTCAATACTTGTTTCAGCTTTCCAGCCCAATTCATTATTAGCGTATGTAGGATCAGCCCATACTTGCTCTATATCACCAGCACGACGTCCTACTATCTGATAATTCAATTTCACCCCTGTAGCTGCTTCGAAAGCATGAATCAATTCCAATACCGAAAGACCTCGTCCTGTACCGATATTGAATACTTCCACCTTGTCTTTCTGCTTTTGCTGCAGAATACGATCAATAGCAACCACATGTGCTTTAGCTAGATCTACCACATTGATAAAATCGCGGATACACGAACCATCTGGTGTGTTATAATCATCGCCAAATACACTTAATTTTTCACGTATGCCAATAGCTGTTTGAGTCAAATAAGGAATCAAATTTTGAGGAACTCCATTAGGCAACTCACCAAGCAAAGCACTTGGATGAGCGCCTATCGGATTAAAATAACGCAACAGAATGGCTGTTATAGGAGAACCCGATGCAATCGTATCACGAATAATTTCTTCGTTGATCTGCTTCGTATTACCATAAGGAGATTCAGCCTTCTTTATCGGAGCTTCTTCTGTCACAGGCAAATGATCGGGCTGACCATACACTGTACATGAAGAAGAAAATACAATGCCCTCCACCCCATGCTTTGGCATCAAATCGAGCAAATTAATAAGAGAAAGTATATTATTCCGGTAATATTTCAACGGTTGCTGTACAGACTCACCTACAGCCTTACTTGCCGCAAAATGAATGATGGACTTTATACCTTTATATTTTTCAAACATCGCATCCAGTCCTGCATAATTCAAACAATCCAATTCTTCAAATGCCGGACGAATACCCGACACTGCTTCGATATTATCCACTACATCAGCACTCGAATTAGACAAATTATCAATGATAACCACTTCATAACCTGCATTTTGAAGCTCTACTACCGTGTGCGATCCAATGTATCCTGTACCGCCTGTAACCAATATTCTTTCTTTCATAAACAAATCCGTAATTAGGTTATTTTTAACTAGCTACAAAAATAAGAAATAAAATAATAATTCGCTCAAAAAAAGAAGAAAAAAATATATCGGTACTCATTTTTAAGACTAACTTGAAGAACCTATCTTAAAATGAGTACCGATACTAAATCAGACTATAAATTTTCCAGCAAAGCTTCTTATATCTTCACTACACCTGAAAAGCCCATAAATGCCATAGCTAACAAACCAGCTGTGATAAGTGTAATAGGAGTTCCCTGTAATCCTTTAGGAATATTGACCAAACTTAACTGCTCGCGTATACCTGCAAAAATAGTCAGTGCCAATCCAAAACCTAAAGCTGTAGAAAAAGCATAAACTACCCCTGTCAACAAATCATAGTCTTTTTGAATAACAAGAATAGCTACACCCAAAACACAACAGTTGGTCGTAATAAGTGGCAAGAATACACCCAACGCTTGATAAAGAGAAGGAGAAACCTTTTTTAGAATTATTTCCACCATCTGCACCAAAGCCGCAATAACTAAAATGAAAGTGATGGTCTGCAAATAACCTAAATCAAGAGCATCGAGAACAAATTTTTGTATAAGAAAAGTCACAATGGTAGAAAGAGTCAACACAAAAGCCACGGCTGCCGCCATACCCAATGCTGTATCAATCTTCTTAGACACTCCAAGAAATGGACAGATGCCCAAAAATTGTGACAACACAATGTTATTTACAAAGATTGCCGAAATAAATATCAATATATATTCCATACTATCTATCTTATTAAAGTATTACATTACGCCTTCTTCAGACGATTAACCAAAGCAATCAGATATCCCAATGCTATAAAAGCACCCGGAGCCAACACAAATACCAACATACCATAGTCCTCAGGCATGATAGTCAAGCCAAAGATTTTACCCGTACCCAACAACTCGCGCACAGCACCTAACAGTGTCAAACCCACTGTAAAACCTAAGCCCATACCTAAACCGTCGAACATGGAGGCTATAGGACCATTCTTTGCGGCAAAAGCTTCAGCACGTCCCAGCAAAATACAGTTCACCACAATCAGCGGAATGAACAACCCCAAAGTAGCATATAAAGCCGGCACATAAGCTTGCATGATCATTTGTAATAAAGTAACGAATGAAGCAATAACCACCACAAAAGCCGGGATACGTACCATATCAGGAATTAAATTCTTAATAGCTGAAATTACTACGTTGGAACAAATAAGTACGAACGCCGTAGCAAGCCCCATCCCCATACCATTGATAGCTGAAGAAGTGGTACCCAACGTCGGACACATGCCTAAGAGAAGTACAAAAGTCGGATTCTCTTTGACAATACCGTTCATCAATACTTTAAAATTATTCATAACTTCTACTCCTTTCTTTAATTTACACTTATGGTATCAGCTCCGTTGGACAATGATTCTGCCTCTACCTTACCAGCCTGCTGAGTAGCCCCAGTAGCTCCATCAGCAGTATTTTGTCCGGCGTATGCCGCATAAGCAGCATTCACAGCATTCAGAAAAGCCCGAGAAGTAATGGTAGAAGCCGTGATAGCATCTACTTTACCTCCATCCTTGCTTACGGTAAGAGGTGATTCACCCGGATTCATCCCAGTGATATCTCCCTTACCACCTTTTTTAAACCAAAGATCCGCTTTCGAACCTAATCCCGGAGTCTCCGCATGAGACAACAAAGAATAATCAATCACATTCCCTTGAGCATCAAAACCCACCAGAATTTTCAGTTCACCACCGAACCCCATAGCAGATGCTTCTACTGCCGCTCCTATAAATTCACCTGACTTAGTAGCAGGATATACGGCATATTGTACACCATTTACTTCCTGCATTTTCTTCTCAGCAATAGGATCGTTATCAAAACCGGGAACTACCAGACTAACCGCATCGCTTAAGGCCTTGGCATTAGCCTGTGCAATGGGTTCTTTAGTCAATTCATTCATCCAAGCTAACAAAGCCACACTGACGGCTGTAACCCCTGTCAGTACTAGCAACATATTTTTTAAAGACGATTCTAACTTTTTCATTTTTTCTTTGCTACCTCCCCGAAGCGTTTAGGTTTAACATAGGTATTAATCAGCGGAGTGAACGCATTCATAATCAAAATAGCGAAAGACATACCTTCGGGGTACGCGCCAAACAGACGAATAATCACTGTTAACAGACCGATGCAGACTCCATAAATAAGCATACCTTTATGATTCATCGGTGAAGTGACATAATCTGTCGCCATAAAAATAGCACCAAGCATCAAACCACCCGATAATAAATGAGTCAAGCCACAAGCATATTTAACCGGATCCACCCAATGCATGATGGAAGTGAATAAAAATACCGTCACGATAATAGATACTGGAATATGCCAAGTGATGATTTTCTTCCATAACATATAAGCTAAACCCAACAATAAGGCTAAAGCACTTACTTCACCGATACAACCGGGATTGTTACCGAAGAACAAATCAAAAGCACTAGGAAGCTGATCCATAGAAAAACCAGGAGCCCCCATAGCCACTCCTTTCATAATGGCTAACGGAGTAGCAGTAGTTACAGCATCCGTATAAGCTGTTAATTGTCCCACAGCCGGCCAACTTGTCATTTGAACCGGGAAAGACAAAAGCAAAAATACACGACCTACCAATGCCGGATTAAAAGGATTACAACCCAATCCTCCAAATGACATTTTAGCCACACCTATGGCAAACAATGCACCAATGATAATAATCCAAATTGGCAAATTAGAGGGTAAATTAAAAGCCAATAATACTCCTGTAATAGCAGCTGAACCGTCCGCTATGGTCGAAGTTTCTTTTTTCATAATAAACTTGCCAATGGCCCATTCGAAAAATACACAGGCCACCACAGAAGTAAGCGTCACAATCAAGGCACCCACTCCAAAGAAATAAAGCGACACCAGAAAAGCAGGTAACAAGGCAATGAGTACACCATACATGTTTTTCTTTACGCTATCGTCATTATGGACATGAGGCGAAAGGGATACGATAAACTTATTCATAATTTCATTCTTTTACATTACTTTTTTGCTTGACGTGCACGTATCATTGCACCAACCTTCGCCTTGCCCAAACGAATGTAATCCAACATCGGACGATTAGAAGGACAAGTAAATTGGCACGAGCCACATTCGATACACGACATGATGTCTTCTTTTTCCACTCTTTCAAAATCTCCATGAGCCGACACAGTGGCAAGCAAGAATGGCTCCAGACCCATCGGACAGGCACTCACGCACTTTGCACAGCGAATACACGGCTGCACGGCACCTCGCTTGGCCTCTTTCTCATTCATAATCAAAATACTGGAGCTACCCTTTGCTGTAGGAACTTCCGTATTAACCAAAGCTTTACCCATCATAGGGCCACCGCCGATTACTTTTCCTGTATCTTCAGGTAAACCGCCGCATGCAGCAATCAACTGACTCATGGGTGTACCAATACGAGCTAAGAAGTTAGCAGGCTTGGCAAGCGACTTTCCTGTCACCGTAATAACCCGTTCAAACAAGGGTTTGTTTTTCTGCACCGCTTGATATACGGCAAAAGCCGTACCTACGTTTTGCACCACTGCACCCGTGGAAATAGGTAAAGCACCAGCAGCCACCTGACGCTTGATAATAGCATCAATCAACTGTTTTTCGCCTCCTTGCGGATATTTTACTTTTAATGGAACTACCTCAATACCCGCATACGACGAAGCCACTTTAGTCATCAGCTGAATAGCATCGGGTTTGTTATTTTCAATACCTATAAAAGCTTTGTTTACTTTAACAGCCTTCATCAAAATAGTGATACCCACCATAATCTCTTCAGCATGCTCCAGCATCAGCTGATGGTCAGCTGTCAGATAAGGTTCACATTCTACGGCATTAATGACCACACATTCTGCTTTAAAGGCAGGCGGAGGGCATAATTTTACTTGCGTAGGGAAACAGGCACCACCCATACCTACAATACCAGCATCCGCTATTTTCTTTACGATTTCTTCAGCTGATAAATTACATTCTTTTACCAATGTATCTGTACGGTCGATGCTTTCTTCCCATTCATCACCTTCTACATCAATAAAAATAGCCGGTTTTGGATAACCGCTGGCATCAATTACATTATCGATTTTTGCCACTTTACCGCTCACAGAAGAATGAATGGCTGCTGATACGAAGCCACCGGGCTCGGCAATCTTCGTACCTACTTTCACAACATCACCTTTAGCCACAATAGGCTTAGCAGGAGCACCGATATGCTGCCCTAACAAAATGACCGCTTTCGAAGGAATATCGGCCTTGACAATGGGCTGATGTGCTGAAAGTTTATTTTCGTGTGGATGAACACCACCGATTGAAAATGTCTTCAACATACTAATAATTTTATTTTAGTCGTTCTTATTTCTGGTTGATTGTTCAGGCTTCTGCCTTCGGAGTTTCCGATGCTTTTACTTCGGTCTTCGATTCTTCAGCTTTCGAAGCAGCAGGAGCCGTCTCTTCCGTCTTAGGCTTACGAGGAGGGAAATTCAGGGCAACAATAGCATTCTGCGGACAAGCTTCTTCGCATTTGCGGCATGACTTACACTTATCCGGATTGATATAAGCCAAATTGTTTTCCAACGTAATAGCTTCAAACGGACAAACTTTCACACATTTACCACAACCGATACAAGCTGCCGTACAAGCCTTGCGGGCCACAGCCCCTTTGTCCTTGTTGACGCATTGCACATACACACGACGAGACTTCTTACCTTGCGGACGAATCTCAATAATGTGACGCGGACAGGCTTTAGCACATGCACCGCAAGCTGTACACTTAGCTTCGTCCACTTCCGGAAGGCCTGTCTCCGGATTCATTTGAATGGCACCGAATTGGCATACTGACACACAATCGCCACAGCCCAAACATCCGTAACTGCAACCGGTCTCGCCACCATAGAGCGAAGAAGCGATCGCACAACTCTTGGCTCCATCGTACTGATTGACACGCGGACGGTTGGCACAAGTACCATTACACCTTACCACTGCAACTTTCGGTTCAGAAGCCACAACAGCCAAACCTAGGATTTCGGCTACTTTCTCCATGACAGGCTGTCCACCCACCGGACAAAGCTTACCCTCCAGTGAACCTGCCTTTACACAAGCATCGGCAAATCCGCTACACCCCGGATAACCAC
>CALUOT010000013.1 GCA_944322355.1 uncultured Bacteroides sp.
CGCCGGATACTAATAAACACACAGAAACATTTTTAAGGTAAAAGCAAGCGATTGTTTTATTTAGAGTTTTAAAAATGGGATCTTGCACCCCTCCGTCGTATTGCCATTCGGCGGAGTCGGTGCAAGATTTTTTATTGGAATATTAGGGAAAATGAACAAACTTCACTATCTTTGTAACAAATAAACTGCTATACACAGATGATTTCAAAAAGCGAATGCATCAAACTGCTACAATCGTGTGCTGACATTCTGCGTGAACGCTTTGAAGTCCGCACCATGTGTCTATTCGGTTCCGTTGCACGTGACGAACAGAAAGACACAAGCGATGTGGATATCTGTGTGGAAATGACTCCTAAGTTCTATAAATTTATCGAATTAGGTTTATTCCTTGAGCAACTCTTAGGTTGTCATGTGGATGTTGTACGCATGCATCGCAACATGAACACGATCCTAAGAAAAGAAATAGAAAAAGACGGAGTATATGTTTTATAAATAATCCCCACATTCCATGGAAAGCAGTCAAAGGGATACGTGATCGTATCGCTCATGGTTATTTCGAAATTGATGCTGAGATTATTTTTGAGGCTGTAACCAATGATTTACCTGAACTATTAACAGCCACACGTTTCTTTATAGAAAGACTATCCACACTTGGTGACGAACCCCGCAGGTTCGCAAGCTCACCAGATGGCCAAGTACCGTTGGACGGCTTCACCGCCCCAATAACGTCGTAATAGCATCTCGCAAAGGCAGCGCAAGTTTTTTATTGGAATATTATAAAAATAGTCGTATATTTGCTCAAAAATAAGCGAGATATGGATAAAAACGAACAAGATAAAAAGCAACAAACTCTTACCAAAGAGGAATGGATGAGAAGACTTAAGGCTTCACGCCAACGCAAAAAAGAAAGTGTGGAAACATTGAAAAACATCTTGAAGATAGAGTACAAAAAACGTACAGGACTGGAAGCCACAAACTTCGAAGTATGGTAAAACTGGATTGGGAGCACATCAACAGCCTGTCTCCATATACACTGATGTCCTATGAAAACAGGCCGTTGACTTGTTGGTTTACTACAGATTACGGCGTAAATTATGCAGTAGAATTCAAAGCTGACGATTTACTGTCGTATTCTGAAATATATCAATTTGTCATTGTCAATATCAACCATCGTAAATCTCCGCGTGATTCCAAATTACGGCAAACTATTATCAATCTTATATACGGTTTCTTCAATCAGCGTGATGCCGTCATGTTATATTTATGCGAAACAGGTGATAACAAACAAGGACAAAGGAGTAGACTTTTTGAGTCATGGTTTAAGTCATCTCCCCGACAGGCTGAGTTTGTTTATCTTAGTGCCAACATACGTGACGAAGAAGATGTAATGAATTATGTAGCCCTTATCACGCGGAAAGACAATCCCAATCTTCCTGAAATAGAAGCTGAATTTGACAATGCCATACGTTTCTTTACAAATAAACCAGAATAATTCATTCAAAAAGTAATACACAAACCACGGCCTCGAAGAAGTCGAACTACGCTTAACACTAAGCATCCGTTGGACGGCTTCACCACCCCAATAACATCGTAATAGCATCTCGCAAAGGCTGCACAAGTTTTTTATTGGAATATTAGGGAAAATGAACAAACTTCACTATCTTTGTCTTACATAAAACGATAGCCTTATGAATACTTCATTATCAATGAATGATATTTATGCCATGCTGGCCACACTGAATGCTGACAACAAAAAGTGGTTAGCAACCAAACTCATGGAAGATGCAGAAACAGCCATGAAAGAAGAAAGTGTATCAAAGAAAAAGCAATATAGACATAAAGCCCTTCGCGGCCTAATAGGAACAGGCAACAATGACCAAGAAATGCTTGAAGACTATCTAAAAGGGAAATATGGTATATGACAGGGTGGAAAGTCTTTTTGGACACTAATGTCCTAATGGAATATTACCCAAATAGTCGTATATTTGCCCAAAAGTAAGCGAGATATAAATATCAGACTGAAAGATTTTACCGTATGAGAGGATGTGAAGTTTATATACATGGCATTAAAGCAGGGGTATTGACAGAGGATGAACAAGGATATGCTTTCACTTATGACCGCCCTTATCTTCTGGGAGAAAACAATCCACCGGTAAGTCTGACCATGCCTTTACAGTTTGATACCTATTCGCCTGCTGTAAAAAAAATGTTATTTAAGGGGAGAACACTCCCTCAAAAGATGACAAATTTGGCAAAATATACTGCCAAAATTTCTTATATATTCGTGAGCCATTTCATATATATTCGTGGGCACTTTTATATATATTCGTGAGTCCACGCACTTATATTCCTCATTCGGGGCAGCAGATTACAAAAAAAATTCGTTTCTTTGCAACTTTACGGGGTGGATGATTCGTCTAACAGACAAAGAAACCCTAAAAAAACTTGTATTGATATGAAACGTATACTCTTTATCCTTGGCCTGCTGGCCGCTACTTGCCTGACCCTACAGGCTGAAAACACCACAGTGACTGACACGTTGAACGGCCAAAAGCGGGTAATCGAACTAAGTACCACGTTAGTCGACGGGAAGCAAGTGACCGACACGGTGAGCATCACCACGTATGAAAACGAAAATGCGGACATACAGGAAGAAAGCGGCACGTACTATAAACGTAGCTACCCAACCGATGGTTGGAATTGGGATAAAATAGAAATAGACAATCATCTGAGTGAAATGATTATTGCCATCGTAGCCATCATCTTCATTTTCGGACTGCCCGCCCTGCTCATCTTCATCATCTTCTACTTCCGCTACAAAAATCGCAAGGCTAAATACCGCCTGGCAGAAATGGCCATGGAGAAGGGACAACAGCTTCCGCCGGAATTCTTCGAGCATGCAGAAACGAAAGATTTACGCAGCCGGGGCATTAAAAACATTTTCCTGGGACTGGGACTCTTCATCTTCTTGTGGGCCATTCTGGACTTCGGCATAGCCTGTATCGGATTGCTGGTCATGTTCACCGGATTCGGACAAATCATCATCTACTACACACAGCCGGGTAACCGACCGGACATCCACATCGAACGGGACGAAACCACCGGACGCCGCTCCGTAAAAGTGGGAGGTATCGAAATCACTAACCAAAAGAAGAACGAAGACACATCCGACAGAGCCTCTCAAAACGAACCGCAATCATGAGCCCACTCAATGACATCGCACTGGTGACGCAGGTCGTGGTCTTTCATAAGACCAAGGCCTTCGACCAGTTGGTCAAGAAATACCAGTCGCCCGTCCGACGGTTCTTCCTCAATCTGACCTGCGGCGATACGGAGCTGAGCGATGACCTGGCACAGGAGACGTTCATCAAAGCCTATACCAACCTGGCCACGTTCAAGAACTTGTCCAGCTTCTCCACTTGGCTATACCGTATTGCATATAACCAATATTATGACTATCTTCGCAGCCGAAAGGAAACGGACGACTTGGATACGACCCGCGTAGACGCTCAATACAGCACCAGCCAACCGGACATCGGCCAGCAAATGGACCTGCACCGCGCACTCGCTACGCTGAAAGAGATAGAACGTACCTGCATCACCCTGTTCTATATGGAAGACCAGAGTATAGAAAAAATAGCAGGAATCACCGGATGCCCTACGGGAACCGTGAAAAGCCACCTTTCGAGAGCCAAAGAGAAAATGGCAACTTACTTAAAACAAAATGGTTATGACGGAAGATACAGATAAGTTACTGAAAACATTCTTTGCCGAAAACCGGCAGGAGATAGCCGACAATGGCTTTAGCCGCCGCGTAATGCGACGCCTGCCCAATGGCCTTAATCACCTGGCCAGCCTGTGGACAGGATTGTGTTTCGTATTGGCAATCGTTTTGTTCGTATGTATGGATGGCCTGCAACTGATAGGCGACACGTTGCGCGAGACTTGGAATGTCGCTTTAGAAAGCAGCCTGACCCAAGCCGACCCGAAGTCATTAATCATTGCCGGACTCGTATTATTGTACTTTATATACCGAAAAATAGCCTCTTTGGCTTAAAAAAACGATTTTTCTTCGGAATGAAAAACCAATTTACCGATGATATGACTAACTTTGCCACCTCATAAAAACTATCATGGCAAAGAAAGTTTCCATACATCCGGTCAGGCAGTGGATGGTGCTCCTTGGGTGTTGCGCCATCGCAGGGGGAGTTTTTGCCCAAAGCGACAGCCTCATGCAACGCAGACTGCAAGAAATGGGTGCGCCCATGACCTGCCATAACCAAGTAGAACTTCTGATGAGCGGGCACGACAAATTCATCGATCTGTTTGAATCGATCCGTCAAGCCCGCCACCACATTCATCTGGAATATTTCAACTTCCGCAACGACTCCATTGCCAATGCCTTATTTGACCTGCTGGCACAGAAAGTCGAACAGGGTGTGGAAGTGCGGGCCATGTTTGACGCATTCGGTAACTGGTCGAATAACCAGCCCCTGAAAAAAGGACACCTGCAAGCCATCCGCGAACGAGGTATCGAAATCGTGAAGTTCGACCCCATCACTTTTCCCTATATCAATCATGCCCTGCACCGGGATCATCGTAAAATCGTGGTTATCGACGGACAGATAGGGTACACGGGAGGCATGAACATTGCAGACTACTACATTCACGGTCTGCCTGAGATAGGCGAATGGCGAGACATGCATGTACACATCGAAGGTGATGCTGTACGATATCTGCAAGCCATCTTCCTCAACATGTGGAATAAAGAGACCGGACAACATATCGGCGGACCGGCTTATTTCCCTGAAACTCCCCAACTGCCCGACAGCCTTGCCGAGAAAATAGCCATCGTTGACCGGATGCCGCGTAAAACACCGGCTATTATCCGAAAGGTATATCAAACAGCCATTACAGCGGCCGAACGGAAGATACAGATTGTAAATCCTTACTTTGTCCCGACACATTCCATCCGGAAAGCCATCAAGAAAGCACTTCGCCAAGGGAAAGAGGTAGAAATCATGGTACCATCGGTATCGGATGTTTCGTTCACACCGGATGCCGCCCTTTACATCTTGAACCGACTGAGGAAAAAAGGAGCCAAAGTATATCTGTTCAACGGTGGTTTCCACCACTCCAAAATCATGATGGTAGACAGCACCTTCTGTACGGTGGGAACGGCCAACCTCAACAGCCGCAGTCTCCGCTACGACTACGAAACCAATGCCTTTATCTTCGATCCTCAAACCACCGGTAAACTGATTGAGATGTTCGAACAGGATAAACAGAACAGCACGCTTCTCACCCCCGAAGTATGGAAAAAGCGTTCCGGTTGGAAAAAATTTATCGGCTGGCTGGGCAACTTGATGACCCCCTTCCTATAACCTATAAGTAGCCTTCCAACTACCCACGGGTAATTTTCCAGTCCTTTTCGATTGTTCCTTTCAGCGGAAAAGTGTATCTTTGCCCGCAATCAGACTAAAGCATCATCCCCATGAAACAATATTTAAACCTACTGAACCGCATATTGACCGAAGGAGTTGAAAAGAGCGACCGCACCGGGACAGGCACCCTCAGCGTATTCGGACACCAAATGCGTTTTAATCTGGAAGAAGGTTTCCCTTGCCTTACAACCAAAAAACTGCATCTGAAATCCATCATTTACGAATTGCTTTGGTTCCTCCGGGGAGATACCAATGTGAAATACCTGCAAGACCACGGCGTACGTATCTGGAACGAATGGGCGGATGAAAAAGGAGAGTTAGGTCCCATCTACGGATACCAATGGCGTTCGTGGCCCGACTATCAAGGTGGATTCATCGACCAAATCAGTGAAGCGGTAGACACTATCCGAAAGAACCCGGATTCGCGCCGCATCATGGTCAGCGCCTGGAACGTAGCCGACCTGGACCGCATGCACCTGCCGCCCTGCCACGCTTTATTTCAGTTTTATGTAGCGAACGGACGACTCAGCCTGCAACTCTACCAGCGCAGTGCCGATACCTTTTTGGGAGTACCGTTCAACATTGCCTCGTATGCCTTGTTGCTGCAAATGATGGCTCAAGTGACCGGCCTGAAAGCAGGCGACTTCATCCATACGCTGGGTGACGCACATATCTACCTGAACCACTTGGAGCAAGTCAAATTGCAACTGACACGCGAACCACGTCCTCTTCCCCAAATGCGAATCAATCCGGAAGTGAAAAGCATCTTCGACTTTCAATATGAAGATTTTGAATTAGTCAATTATAACCCGCATCCGCACATTGCAGGCCAAGTTGCTGTCTAAATCCCCCGATTCACAATGATTACCCTAATAGCTGCCATAGACCGCCGCCGAGCCATCGGCTTCCAAAACCAACTGTTGTTCCGACTACCCAACGATCTGAAACGTTTCAAAACGCTGACTACGGGACACGTTGTCCTGATGGGACGCAAAACCTTTGAATCCTTGCCTAAAGGAGCTTTACCCAACCGACGTAACCTCGTCCTTTCCCACCAGCCGGTCGAGTATCCGGGAACTGAAGTTTATCCCTCACTGGAAGAAGCCCTGAAACATTGTGCAGCCGATGAAGAAGTGTACATTATTGGCGGAGCCAGTGTTTATGAACAAGCCCTGCCCCTGGCCGACCGGCTTTGCCTGACCGAGATCGAAGCCGAAGCTCCGCAAGCCGATGCCTATTTCCCTCCTCTAAACAGGGAGGCTTGGCAAGAAAAAAGCAGGGAAGCCCATCCTGCCGATGAGAAACATCCCTGCCCTTATGCGTTTGTAGACTATATCCGCCGATAAGTTAATCTTCCTCGCTTGCCGAAGGGATAGGCATCTGCCGTTTGATGGCTTCATTGAAAGAAATGAGCGTTTCCGTCCGCGACAAGCCGAGAGGCTGTAGCTTTTCATGAATAATGCTTAGCAGATGGTGATTGTTGCGAGCGTATAGCTTGATGAACATATCATACTTACCGGTCGTGAAATGACACTCCACAATTTCGGGAATGGCTTCCAAAGCTTTCAGTACCGCATCGAACGAAGAAGGGTCTTTCAAGTAAATCCCAATGTACGCACATGTCTCGTAACCGACTTTTTCCGGATCGATAACAAACTCGGACCCTTTCAGAATACCCAGATTGGTCAGCTTCTGGATACGCTGGTGGATAGCCGCCCCCGACACATTACAAGCTCTTGCCACTTCCAGAAATGGAATGCGGGCATTCTCTGCAATCAATTTCAGAATCTGCTCGTCCAAAGTGTCTAACTGATGATGTCCCATATCAAAATAGTTTTTTAATAAACTTACTTTATCCAATTACTTGTATAGATTAGGCAAAGTTAGTATTTTTTTTGGCAATAAAAATACAGAATGTAACTTTTCTTGCAGATATAGGGCAAAGATTGTATCTTTGTGCAAATAAATCAAGCTACTCAACCGAATGAAAAAATACATAACCATCTTCTTAGGAGCACTCACGATGCATCTGGCGGCATCGGCTCAAAGTTTTACAGATTACTTTATAGATAAAACGCTGCGGGTAGACTACCTTTTTAGCGGCGATGCCCGTCATCAGGAAATCAGCGTAAGCGAACTTTCTTCCCTCCCTTCATGGGCTGGACGCAGGCATCACCTGGCTGAAGTCCCCTTGCAGGGATACGGACAAGTCATCATGCGCGAACCTACCAGCGGAACTGTTATCTACCGGACCTCTTTCTCGACCCTGTTTCAAGAATGGCTGGAGACAGACGAGGCTCAAATCATGCCAAAAGGCTTTGAAAACACCTTCCTTCTACCCTATCCCAAACAAACAGTAGAAATAGAAGTCGTATTATTCGACAAACGGCTGCAACCCAAAGCTTCCTTGAAACATCAGGTTCACCCAGATGATGTACTGATTCATGCGAAAGGGACCACACACCTCACGCCGCACCAATACCTACACCGGAGTGGAAGTGCGAAAGACTGTATTGACGTGGCCATTCTGGCGGAAGGCTATACATCCGAGGAAATGTCGACCTTCTATCAGGATGCCTCCATAGCTTGCGAAAGCCTTTTCAGCCACGAACCTTTCCAGTCCCAAAAAGATAAGTTCAACATAGTAGCCGTAGCCAGTCCCTCCCAAGACAGCGGCGTCAGTGTGCCTCGGCTAAACGAATGGAAACATACGGCATTCGGATCCCATTTCAGTACCTTCTATTCAGACCGATACCTGACTACCAGCCAAGTAAAGGACATTCATGATGCCCTGGCCGGTATTCCCTACGAGCATATCATCATCCTGGCCAACACGGAAGAATATGGCGGTGGCGGCATATACAACGCTTATACCTTGACGACCGCGCATCATAGCCTGTTCCGTCCGGTGGTGGTTCATGAGTTCGGACATAGCTTCGGCGGACTGGCCGACGAATATTTCTATGAAGAAGACCTCATGACCGATACTTATCCACTGGATGTGGAGCCCTGGGAACCTAATATCACCACCCGCATCGACTTCGCTTCCAAATGGCAAGACTTGCTCCCGAAGGATACACCCGTACCTACTCCGGTCAGCGAAAGCCTGACCTATCCGGTAGGCGTGTACGAAGGTGGGGGCTATTCAGCCAAAGGCATCTACCGCCCGGCTGATGATTGTCGGATGCGTACCAATGAATATCCTGTTTTCTGTCCGGTATGCCAACGGGCTATCGAACGGATTATCCAGTTCTATACAAACCCGCAATAACCATTCCTCATTAACTTTTATATAATTATATAATCATGCTGACACTACAACGTATCACAGACACTAACACGACTGCCTATCGCTTTATGGAAGCCTTATTGCAACAGGCTTTCCCGGTTGAAGAGCATCGGGATTTGAAAGAACAACGCCTGTATACAGAAAACCAAGAAAAGTTTTACAACCAGCTAGTGCTGGAGGCAGACCAACCGATAGGTTTCTTCACTTATTGGGATTTTGACACGTTCTACTATGCCGAACATTTTGCGATCTCCCCCACCCTGAGAAACGGTGGCTATGGCAAACAGGTATTAAATCTTATCTGCCACACGCTGAAACGCCCCATCGTACTGGAAGTAGAAATACCGGAAGATGAAATGGCCAAACGCCGCATAAATTTCTATCAACGAAACGGTTTTGTCCTGTGGGAAAATGAATATCAACAACCACCCTATCGCCGTGGTGACAACTTCCTCCCCATGAAACTCATGGTATATGGGAAGCTCGATTCTCATAAAGACTATGACAGGATAAAAAAATACATCTACACAGAAGTGTATCACGTAACGGAATAAAAGAGGACTAAAAAAATAAAGGCTGCCAAACAAATTGTTGGCAGCCTTCATTTTTTATATATCCATCATTCTTACTGACGCTTAGCAGCAGAATAATTGATCTTCAATGCATAGGCTCTACGCAGAGCTTCCTTAATTTCGGTAACAATACCCATGCGGGTGTCCTGGTCAATCTTCAAAGAAACAGTCATATTCGGCTGATCAACCTCTTTCATACTGGCACGTTCACCGATGACGTAATCTTGAATCTCTGACACTTCAGCAAAACTATCATTCAACTGGATACGACTTTCCTCACCCAATTGCTTACGATATTCTGCTGTCGGCTTTCCTACATAAATAAATGTCACCAACGATTTTTTCTCAAGTTTCTCCAACTCTGTAGCTTGCGGAGCCCTAAATTCGACCTTCAAAGTCACCTCACGCATGGTTGTTACAATCATGAAGAAGAACAACAACGTAAAGATAAGGTCAGGCAGAGATGAAGTGTTCAGCGCCGGCATACCGCGCTTACCTGTTTTATTAAATTTTCCCATTACTTCTGTTCTCCGTACTTTTTAGGTTCTGCCTCAGAGATTACCTGAGGATAAATTTTACGCACAGCCTCTTGCTGCTCTTCAGTCAAGTCAGCGTAGTTTTTCTGCCACTTAGCCTGTGCCAGTTCATTACGCAACTCATTATAGGCAGCAACCAGCTCATTTTGTACTGCAATATATACCTTGTAGGACGTACCACGGTCACAACGCAAAGAAATTACGTGATTCTTTGTAATCATCTGAGTTCCAAAGAAAGGAACTTCTTCAGCTATCTTTTCCGGCAACTTTTCATCGTTGCTGGGATTAGCTATAAATTCTTTGGCCTTGGCGCGGATTTGGTCTACAGAAAGGTATTCATCGCCCACCATCAACTGATCCTGAAAGTTAACGAATACTTGCAATACGTTGCGTTCCTTTAACTTGGCATCCGTCTTCTGTTGATTTTCCTGTGGGGGCTCCGGCAAACGTCTTGCCAAGCCTTGGTCGGTATCCATAGAAGTGGTAAGCAAGAAGAACAGCAACAAGATGAAAGCCATATCCGCCGTAGAACTTGAGTTGACTTCGGGAACGGTTCTTTTCTTTCTAGCCATATTAATTCCTCTTACTTGATTTATTTAAACTTTTTGGCAGCGCCAAATCCTATCATTAATAGAATCATCACACCTACTTCTATGTAAAGTGTATATATAAACATATCGGTCAATTTCAACCAGAAAGGAACGTTCTCTGTACCTTCATATCCCGGTATGACCAAAGGTGTTGCATCACCCGCAGCCCATGTTACAACCAATACAACAACGAGCAAGGCAATACCAACCAATGATTTAAGAGCAGTCTTAGGAGAATCTGCGAACGTGGAGCCAAATTGATAAACGACACCAACAACAATAGCTATAACTCCCAACACAAACAAAATATAATTCCAATACAGGATAGCGTCCGTGTAAAGCGGCTCTGACAGCGATGGGTCAGCCACCACACGCTGGTCCATTGGGGTTTCTCCACCGAAGAAGAACAAGCCCAGGATGACCAGTGTAATGAGGAGCATTACAGACAGGATGAGTCCTGAAACCCTTTGTATTTTAAATTTCTTCATCTTGCAATAAGATTATTATTTTTTGTACTTCAGTTCATACTTCACAACCATATCCAACAGCGTTACAGAAGAATCTTCCATATCACTGGTCAGAGCTTCAATCTTAGACAAGATGTAGTTGTAGAATACCTGCAGAATCAAGGCTGCGATCAAACCGAAGATAGTCGTAATCAAGGCCACTTTCATACCACCAGCAACGACCGTCGGAGAGATATCACCTACCTGCTGGATCTTATCGAATGCCTGCACCATACCGATCACAGTACCCAAGAATCCCAATGACGGGCTCATCGCGATGAACAATGTGATCCAAGAGCAACCTTTTTCCAAGTAACCGGCTTGTACACCTCCGTAAGATACAACTGACTTTTCAACAACGTCCAAGCCTTGATCCAATCTCATCAGACCTTGATAGTAGATAGAAGCGATAGGACCACGAGTGTTACGTGCGATATCCTTAGCACCTTCTACATCACCTTTTTCCATAGCAGCTTCGATGGAAGAAACAAACTTCTTCGTGTTGATCTCAGCCAAACTCAAGTAAATGATACGTTCAATACAGAATGCAAGACCAATCACCAAAGCAATAGAGATAAAGCTCATGAAGAATGCAGAACCTTCGATATACTTAATCTTCAGTTCTTTGTGGATACCACCACTCTCAGCCGGAGCGATAGCTTCAGTTTGCCCAGCAGCAGGTGCATCCTGAGCCTGAGCCAATTGAGTTGAGCCAAATGTCAAGGCTCCCATCACAGCAACAATTGCAAATAACTTTTTCATTGTGTGTCTAATTTTTTAAGATTAATTAATTAAGTTACTTTATTTATTTATTTCAATTTCTCTCTTATTGCGGAGAGAGGGGGATTCGAACCCCCGATACCCTTTAGGAGTATACACGCTTTCCAGGCGTGCCTCTTCAACCACTCGAGCATCTCTCCTTAATGAATGCTTTTTACTGAAATCGGCTGCAAATTACATTTTTTTGCGAGCCCTCCATGTTTTCAGCTACAAATGTATTCTTTTTTTTGTTCTTCCCCAGCATTCTTCGCCCATAATCTTTAAGAAAAACCCAAAATTAATAAACTTTAAAATCTTGGAGTCCTTATTTGAGCATTCCAAACATTTTTAAAGCCGTTTTGGAAGTCACTTCCGACACTTCTTCGGAAGTGCGCCCGTAGACTTCGGCTACTTTCATTAATGTATATTTTATAAAAGCACTTTCATTTCGTTTACCCCGGTTGGGGGCAGGCGTCAGATAAGGGGCGTCAGTCTCCAGCACCAGCCGCTCCAAAGGAATAAGCGGAAGCACTTCCGGCAAAGTCGACTTCTTGAAAGTCACCACCCCATTGATACCTATCAGAAATCGGGAGAACTGCAACAAGCGCTCGGCTTCGTCCCTGTTTCCCGTAAAGCTATGGAAAATTCCCCGCAGACTGGTAATTCGATAAGGTTCCAGTATCTCCAACATAAGTCCGAATGCCTCCCGACAATGCAACACCACCGGCAAGTCATAAGCCAACGCCCAATCCAATTGCTGCTTCAAAGCCTGTTGCTGCTCCCTCTCATAAGTTTTATCCCAATACAAGTCCAAGCCTATCTCGCCGATAGCCACATAAGCTTTACTGGCTGCCAGTTCCTTTTCCACCACTTGAAGTTCTTCTTCATAATTGGCATGGACAGAAGTGGGATGTAGCCCAATCATTGGAAAGCAATAGCCAGGAAAAGTCTCGCAAAGGTCGAGCAACGGCTTCACCGTGGTGCGGTCAATGTTTGGCAGAAAGATATGAGTCACTCCCGCCTCCCGTGCCCGGCTGATAACTTCCGGCCGGTCTTCGTCAAAGTCTTCCAGAAAAAGATGTGAATGCGTATCGATCATGATCATAAACTCAAATTAGGAAACAGCGGACACTGCTTGCGTTCTTCCATTTTCAGCTTCTCGTGGGTACGATAATAATAGATTAGACCGTACGAGCGACACAAGTCTAACCTCTTCTCGTTAGGGCTCACAAACTCGAATTTCTTTTCCACCTGATCCCATACATTCAGAATCAAAGCATCGGCCTCGGGACGCATGGCAGCTAACTCGCTCAGACTTCGCTCGGTCAGTGCCTGGAGGTTCTTTTGTCGATGATAGCTTTCGGTGAATATATCATAATGTACCTTCACTTTGGCAATCGTCGGGTTATAAATAGGTATTCCACCTTGTGCCACCCGTTTGTTCTCCCCTTCGATGATTTGCTTTCCCCACTTCACCAACATGGTTTCACTGGTCAGGTCAGGGACCGTATTTTTGGCATCCAAACCATAGAATTCCTTATGCGCCCGCCGGATTTCCGCCCGAAGCACGGCCAAGTTCAGCACCTGGATAAAATGGGAAATGTAAAGGCGTGCCATCCGCACATGCGCCTGATGCTTTCGCCCTTCCTTCGATTGCCTTTCAAAGCACTCGGTATAGTACACTTGCGCAGCTTCAAAACGAGGCAAGAAATTGCGCACGGCGGTCAGCGTCTTCAAGTCGACAGGCATTTCACTGATATCGCGTTCTCTGTCGGCCATCTCAACCAAAGCTTTCATTGACCGGATGCGCGCCTGGTCCGTACGGGGAAGTCTTCTGTATGGCATATTTCTATAACGTTCTATTCATCAGTGATTTCATCAATGCTTTCAACTCTTCTTTTCGCGAAGCCGGCAGGCTTACTTGCTCCAGGCTCTGCTCCGCCCGGTCCGTATATTCGGCAATCTTCTGCGTACACAAGCGGTCTACCCCAATAGCCGTATAGAGCTGCTTGACTGCCGCAATCTTCTCATCCGGTTCGTAAGATACGGCCTCCAGCCAATGGCAAAGTTGCCGATGCTGCTCCTCATCGGCCTGTTCAAGCGCCTGAATCAGCAAGTAAGTTTTCTTGTTGCAAAGGATATCCCCTCCGATATTCTTTCCAAACACGGCCGGGTCGCCATACACATCCAGCCAATCATCCTTCAACTGGAAAGCCACACCCAAGTTCATGCCAAAATCGTACAGACACGCGGCATCCTCATCCGAAGCTCCTCCCAGCATGGCACCCATCTTCAAGGCAGCGGCCAGCAACACCGAAGTTTTCAACCGAATCATTTCCAAATACTCCTCTTCCCTTACATCCAGCCGGGTTTCAAAATCCATATCATATTGCTGGCCTTCGCAAATCTCCAAGGCCGTCCGACTGAACTCTTCCAGAATTTGCTGCAAATAGTCGGCGGGGCAATCCTTCTCCATCAGCTGATAGGCCAACACTAACATGGCATCTCCCGACAGGATAGCGGTATTCTCTCCCCAAACCTTATGCACCGTAGGCTTTCCCCGACGACGGTCGGCCTTGTCCATCAAATCATCGTGCAACAAGGTATAATTGTGATAAACTTCGATACCCGTAGCCTGATTGAAGATACGCTCCACGTCCTCCTTATATAAATTGTAAGCCATCAACATCAACAGCGGGCGAAGGCGCTTCCCGCCCAAGGACAAGACATAAGCAACGGGAGCATACAATCCTTGAGGCTGACGTTCCCAGGACATCTCCGCTATATGGCGATTAATTTTCTCGAGAAGTTCTGACGATTTAAACATATATAATAGGATATAAAGAATAAGCAAAAACAGTGGAAATGAAAAGAGGCTGCTCCTTAGGCAACCTCTTTCTAACCTCTTTAATACTACTTAACTTAAAAAACAAATTACTGCAATCTAAACATTACAGGAACCGTATATTTTACACGCACGGGTTTACCACGTTGCATACCCGGTTTCCACTTCGGCATCGAGTTGATCACGCGAAGGGCTTCTTTATCCAGATACGGGTCAACGCCACGAATCACCTTGGCATCTACGATACTACCGTCAGCATTTACCACGAACTGTACCGTTACACGACCTTGGGTACCATTTTCCTGAGCGATTGTCGGATACTTGATGTTCTTGCTCAAGAACTGCATCAAACCAGCCATACCACCGTTGGGGAATTCGGGCATTTGTTCTACGACTTCAAAGATTTCCTGCTCTTCCACTTCTTCCTCTTCTTCTACCGTAGGAGGCACATAGGAAATCTCCACAGCCTGACCGGTCTCTTCTGAAGAAGCAATCGAAGTCTGTTCAACCTCCATGTCGTCATCCACAATCGTCAACTGCTCCACGATTGCAGGTGCTTCGGGAGGAGGCGGAGGTGTTACAGTTTCCGGTTGTTCCGTAATAGGAATTTCAATTTCCTCTTCAAACACAACATCGGCAACGGCCTGACTTGTATCAATCTTCTTATCGCGTTCCGTCCATTCGAAAGCGACGAACATGATTGCAAGCACAATCACATAACCGATGAGCAGCCAAGTGGATCTCTTGCCCTCCAAGTCTGCTTTAGGCGATTTTTTAACTTCCATAATTTATCATATAATTTTTAGTGTTTCTCATTTCGGGCAAATATAGCACTTTTCCCACAAACGCGCACGGCCTAATGTCATTTTTTACATCAGAAGTCTCCTCATTTTCATTTTTTTTAATCCTTCGGAAACAAATCCGCGCTTTTATGCCACAAATGTAACGAGTTATTTTAATAATAGCCACATAATCTGCCCACTTTTTTTGCGTGAAAGCGTTTTTTATGATTTGTAGGAAAAACTTAAGAGATGATAAAAAAGACATCATCAACTGTCCATTCCCGCCTTATATATTATGGTGTAGACCTTCGCTTCACGGTGGTGAAACCAACGCGAAAGGGAGGTGAAACTTCGGTGAAAGGAGCATGTTTCACCCTATCAAACTGGATGTCAACCGATTGCAAGCCGGTGAAAGCGTGAAAGCAATTGAATGAAGATTTATGAGTTATGAGTTATGAGTTAAGATTTTGCCTATCATTTCATTTAATGAAACGGTCACTGACTTTAAAGGATACGGTTGCCGCTTTTACATGTGATGGGGTTTTACATACGATGTTTTCCCCGATAACATACGTTGTTTTCTCATCTGACATACGTTGTTTTCCTGCCTAACATCGTATGTTTTCAATCGTCCCTCCCGGTGCTTGCTTATCCGAATAAGATTCGTACCTTTGCGTCCATAACCAAATATCCCTCCAATGAAGAAGATTATCATAGCAATTGACGGTTTTTCCTCGTGTGGGAAAAGCACAATGGCCAAAGACCTGGCCCGCGAGATAGGCTACATCTATATAGACAGCGGTGCCATGTACAGGGCCGTAACGCTCTATTGCCTGGAAAACGGACTGGTGGAAAACGGACAAATCAAGGCCGAAGCGTTGAAACAACACATGGACAAAATCTGTATCTCCTTTCAGCTCAATCCGGAAAGCGGCCGACCAGACACGTACCTGAACGGCCGGAACGTGGAAGAAAAGATACGTACGATGCAAGTATCGTCGCTGGTCAGTCCGGTGGCAGCCCTCGATTTCGTACGCGAGGCCATGGTGACACAGCAACAAGCCATGGGAAAAGCTAAAGGAATTGTGATGGACGGACGGGACATCGGTACGACTGTCTTTCCCGATGCCGAACTAAAAATCTTTGTCACGGCATCGCCGGAGATTCGTGCCCAACGCCGCTACAACGAACTCAAAGCCAAAGGACAAACGGTCGACTTCCAGGAAATCCTGGAGAACGTGAAGCAACGCGACTACATCGACCAGCACCGGGAAGTAAGCCCCTTGCGCCGTGCCGACGATGCCCTCCTGCTGGACAACAGCCACCTGAGCATCGAACAACAAAAACAATGGCTGAAGGAACAGTTTGAGAAGCGAACCATGATTTGATGATAAATCAGTGAAATAGAAACAAAAAAATAATCATGGATAAATCAATCGGCATATTGGACAAGGATTACACGGTATGGGTCAAGGAACTTGTGAAGCGTTATCGTAGCAGCCAAATCAAGGCAGCCATAAAAGTAAACAGGGAATTACTTCACTATTATTGGGAACTTGGTAAAGACATAGAGGAAAAGCAAGCCGATAACAAATATGGCAGTAAGTTTTACGCTACACTAAGCCGCGATTTGCGCCACGAAATGCCAGATGTTGAAGGATTGTCCGAAACTTCTATCCGCTATGCAAAGCGCTTCTATACTCTTTATAACCAACAAATTGCAATTCTTCCACAACTTGTGGAAGAATCTAAGAAGGTAAATCTTCCACAGCTTGTGGAAAGATTATATTCCGACTTATTCTCAATTCCTTGGGGACATCACCGCTATATTATTGACAAATGCTCTAACGATTCTGGTAAAGCATTGTTTTATGTCCGCCAAACATTAGAAAATGGTTGGAGCAGAGATGTGTTACTTAATGTGTTGAGTACAAACCTATATGAACGTAGTGGCAAAGCACAGACTAACTTCAAGAATACGCTACCCGATGTGGATAGCGATTTGGCGCAGGAATTGACGCGGGACCCCTACGACTTTTCTTTCACAGGTTTACGTGGGAAATATAATGAGCGCAAACTGAAAGACACACTGCTCACTAATATTACAAACTTCCTGCTGGAACTTGGTACGGGATTCGCTTATGTTGGTAAAGAGTATCGCTTGCAAATAGCTGAAAAAGAAAGATTTATTGACCTTCTTTTCTACAATCTCAAACTATCTTGCTATGTAGTAGTAGAGGTGAAAATCGGTGAATTCGACTTTGCCGATGCTGGCCAGTTAGGTGGTTATGTCGTGGCCTGCAATCATCTTCTCCGCAAAGAAGGACGCGACAATCCAACGATAGGACTACTTATTTGCAAGCAAAAAAACAATACTTTAGCTCAATATGCACTTGAATCAAGCTGTCAGCCCTTAGGAATATCCGAATATGAGCTTGAAAAACTCTATCCCGAAAAGATTGAAGGCACAATGCCATCCATTAAAGAGATAGAAAACAAATTAGATGATCAAACCAACCGCTAAATTCTCATTTATGGCAAAAGTAAAAGTAGAAATAGACGAAGGATCGGGCTTCTGCTTCGGTGTCGTGACTGCCATCCGCAAAGCCGAAGAAGAATTAGCAGGAGGGGATACCTTATACTGCTTAGGCGACATCGTACACAACAGCCGGGAAGTAGAGCGTCTGGAAGCCATGGGGCTTGTCACCATCAATCACGAACAACTGGCCGAGCTACACCATGTAAAAGTATTGCTACGCGCCCACGGCGAACCACCGGAAACCTACGAAATAGCCCGCCGCAACCGCATTGAAATCATTGATGCTACATGCCCGGTAGTGCTCCGCCTGCAAAAGAGAATCAAACAGGAATATGACACCGAAGGTAAAAAGCAAATCGTCATCTACGGGAAAAACGGACATGCCGAAGTGCTGGGGCTGGTGGGACAAACGCATGGAGAAGCCATCGTCATCGAGCGGGCGAGTGAGGCTCACGCTTTGGACTTCCACCAAAACATCCGCCTCTACTCGCAAACGACTAAATCATTGGACGAGTTTCAGCAGATAGTAGAGTACATCAAAGCACACATCGCTCCTGGAGTCTCCTTTGAATACTATGACACCATCTGCCGCCAAGTGGCCAACCGCATCCCCAACATCCGCCGGTTTGCGGCTTCGCACGACCTGATATTCTTCGTCAGCGGGAAAAAAAGCTCCAACGGCAAGATGCTTTTCAGCGAATGCCAAAAGGTGAATCCGCACTCGCATCTGATAGATAATGTGGAAGAAATCGACTCAACCTTGCTGCACGGTGTACGTTCCATAGGTATCTGTGGTGCTACCTCAACCCCCAAATGGTTGATGGAAGAAGTACAAAAGGCCATTAATACCTACGTACAAAACACTGAGCCTACAGAAGGATGCAAATAAATGCAAATTATGTAACCATTACCCGGCTTTTCACTATCTTTGTCACCAAGTTTATAAAATAGACTGTTATGAGTACAATTAAGTGTATAGGTATCTTGACATCCGGAGGCGATGCTCCGGGAATGAATGCGGCCATACGCGCCGTGACACGTGCTGCCATCTACAATGGATTGTCCGTAAAGGGCATATACCGGGGCTACAAAGGCTTGGTGACGGGTGAAATCAAAGAATTCAAAAGCCAAAATGTGAGCAACATCATCCAACTGGGCGGAACCATTCTGAAAACAGCCCGTTGCAAAGAGTTCACCACCCCGGAAGGACGCCAACTGGCCTACGACAACATGAAGAAGGAAGGGATAGACGCCTTGGTCGTCATCGGTGGAGACGGTTCACTGACGGGAGCCCGTATCTTTGCCCAAGAATTTGATGTGCCTTGTATTGGTTTGCCAGGTACTATCGACAATGACCTGTATGGTACCGATACCACCATTGGTTACGACACGGCTCTGAATACCATCTTGGATGCCGTCGACAAGATTCGTGATACAGCGACTTCGCACGAACGCCTTTTCTTCGTCGAAGTAATGGGACGTGATGCCGGTTTTCTTGCCTTGAACGGTGCTATTGCCTCGGGAGCAGAAGCTGCCATTATCCCTGAATTCAGTACGGAAGTAGACCAACTGGAAGAGTTTATCAAGAACGGTTTCCGCAAATCGAAGAACAGTAGTATTGTATTGGTAGCTGAAAGCGAACTGACCGGTGGCGCCATGCACTACGCCGAACGTGTAAAAAATGAATATCCGCAATATGATGTGCGCGTGACAATACTCGGTCACTTGCAACGTGGTGGAAGCCCTACAGCTCATGACCGCATCTTAGCCAGTCGACTGGGTGCTGCCGCCATCGACGCCATTATGGAAGGACAACGCAATGTCATGATTGGTATCGACCACGACGAAATTGTCTATGTACCTTTCACCAAAGCTATCAAGAATGACAAGCCTATCAAGAAAGAACTAGTCAACGTATTGCGTGAGTTGTCCATCTAAATGAAGAACTAAAAATGAAGAATGAAGAATCCCCTCAGTGTGCGAGATTCTTCATTCTTCATTTTTTTACATCCACTTGGCTACGATCTGTTCCGTACGCTCCCACAACTCTTTGGCTTGCGGATGATGCAGGTATTTCTCGGACAGAGCTTTCGGATGTCCACTGACATTCAAGGTACCGGTACGTTTTCCGGCTTCCTCCAGCAACAAACCGATAGCCGTGGCTGCTCCCTGACGCGGCGTACGAATGAAAGGACGGAAAAATATATCGGTCAATGGATCGAACCAAGCGTGCATGGTAATAATGTCCGTCGAAACAATGCCGGGATCGGCTGCATTGACAACAATTCCCCGCTCCTTGACCCTTCGTGCCAGCTCTATGGTGAACAACGTTAAAGCCAACTTGGTATTACTGTATATAGGAATGCGCCAGAAACCGCCTTTTCGTCCCTGTTCGAAGAAATCCGGGAAGTCCAACGTACCAATCGCATAGGTGCAAGATACCATGTTGACCACCCGGCTTCCCTCGCCCATCAAAGGCAGCAATTTACGCGTCAGCAAATACGGTCCTACGTAGTTCACACTCACCGTTCGCTCCAAGCCATCTACCGTATGATGTCGTCCGGTTTCCATTGTACCGGCATTGTTCATCAACAATGTCAGCCTGTGGCCTTCTTCCAACAACTTATCCGCAAAAGCAGCTACGGAAGCCAACGAAGCTAAGTCAATAGCCCGTACTTCTATGTCAGCATTCTCCGTTTCCTCAACCAACATCCGGCGTTTACCTTCCGCCTCCCGGACATTCAGGCAAGCCATGATAACCCGATAGCCCGCCGATGCCACGGCCCGGGTAATCTCCATACCCATGCCTCCATCAGCTCCTGTTATTACAGCCAGTTTTTTTTCCATCCTTACCCCCGACTTTCTATTTGCTCTATCTCTTTCTTCAAACAAGGCGGAAGTTCTTCCTTCAGACGCTGGTGGCAGGCCATATCGATGGTATACATACGGGCGATACAATAGTTGCTGTGTCGGCAACTGCAACGGGCATCTTCCTCGGCACGCATGCGGTTCACAAAGCCCGGCTCATTCAGCAAAGCCCGTCCCATCTGTACCGCTTCAAAACCTTCGTTCAACACTTCGTCTATCTTCTGACGAGCCACCAATCCGCCAACATAAACCAAAGGCATATCAAGTTCCTTTCTGAACTTCAACGCATCCTCCAAGAAGTAAGCTTCCTTAAAAGGAACCGTAGGAATCATCCACTTCCCCACCATACGCACACCGTACTTCAACCACCAACAAGTCATATAATGCGTCATAGTACGGATAGGCATCTCACCGCGCATCACATACATCGGCGCCTTGCTTACAAAACCACCACTCAAAACCAGCGCATGGGCTCCCAAGTACTGCAACCTGTGAGCCACTTGCAACGATTCGTCCAGCTCCATACCACCTCGGAAACCATCACGCATATTCATCTTTACCAGCACAGCCATGTCACTGCCCGCAGCCTTCATGACTTCCTCCATCACTCTGTCCATAAACCGCATACGGTTCTCCAAAGAGCCACCGAACTCGTCTTTACGATGGTTCGTAGCAGGAGAGAGAAACTGACTGATGAGGTATCCATGACCGGCATGCACTTCCACGGCATCGAACCCCGCTTCGCGAGCTAAATTGACCGCTTCGCCATACGCCCGAGCCATGGCAGGCAACTCATCAGCACGAAGTCCCCGCACAAAGGTCGGCGAATAAAGATTGAAACCGCCACTGGCCCCCACCGGCAGACAACCACAAATACTCTTGTGGGACATGTTGCCACAATGCCCTAACTGAATGCTGGCCGCAGCCCCTTCCGCATGGACAGCATCGGTCAACCGACGAAGACCGGGTACAATCTCAGGACGCATCCACAACTGGCGGTCGAACGAAAGACCACTACGGGTGACAGCCGCATAGGCCACCGTCGTCATACCTACACCGCCGGCAGCTACCGAACGGTGATAATCGAGCAATTGCTCCGAAGGCTTATTGCCCGGACACATACTTTCAAAAGCCGCTGATCGAATCGTGCGATTGCGCAAAGTCAGCGGACCTATAGTTACCGAAGTAAACAGTTTTGAAGTCATGATTCTTCCTTCCTTAATATATATATGGTATAATACGCTTTCGTTTTCCGACAGCCTCCTCGCCAAATTCTTCCCGATAATGTTGATGGATAGCATGGGCACGAGGAATCAAATTGGCAGCCGTCCACCAGACAAACACCCACGCGGCCGGCGAAGCCGTCAGTATGGCAAACCCCGTCCACTCCACCAGTTCACCGAAATAATTGGCCGAAGTGACATAGCGGTAAAAACCTTTAGTAGGTAAATAATGACGGGTATCGCCCGGTTTACGCAAATGACGAATCACCCGGTCGGAATGCCAATTAATGCCCAGCCCCAGCCCAAACAAAAGCAATCCGAGCCAAGCATTCGGACGACACAAATAGGACAAGCCTTCTGCGTAGGACTCAGGAGCGAACCAGAAAAGCCCGCCGGCCTGCATGCACCCGTTCAGTACATTGAACACGATGCCCATAACCATAATGGCCACCGGCATACGACTCTTCCCCTTCATCAACAAGGGGAAGATAAACGAACGTTGCAGGTAATGCAGCTCGAAAAGCAACAAGAACAGGAACTGAGGCCATACCACTCCGACACCACTCTTGCTCCACAGCCAAGCCATGACGAAAAACACCGGCGCTTCCATCCATACCCACGCCACTTTGTTAGGCAAAGAAATACCCCACGAAGCGGTACGGAACATGCCGTATCCGGCTTTTACAAAGTAAAGAGCCACGAAGACTACCAATGCCACGCTGCTCATTACTCCCAAAAAGATATGAAACTGAGATAAAGACATCGTCTATCAGAAACTCTGCAACTTGGTCTTTACGGTCTTAAAGCCTTCGCCTTCCGTAATCAAAGTAATCTCACCCGGTGTCTGACCGGCACGAAGTATTACCAGAGCCGAACCCCGGAACAATTTGCGCTGATTAGTGGTATGCAATTCATCGGAAACGATGTTACCGTTATCCACTGCCACCACCTGTGCATCACCTTCTACCGTAAATGTCAGTTGTGCATCGGCTTCAGGCACTATTCGTCCTTTCCGGTCGACAGCCACGATACGCACATGTTGCAAGTCCGTTCCATCGGCTTGCCACTGCGTATTGTCGGGAATTGCTTTCAGGGCAACCGCCTTACCTGCAGTCTCAATGCGATGACGAGCAACGACTTTTCCATCCGTACGAGCTATCGCTTCCAAATAACCAGGTTTATAAGTAATATTGTCCCATTTCACTTTATTACGGACTTTTGCATTTTGCTTGTCATTCTTCTTCACACCAAGACTCTTGCCGTTCAGTACCAGTTCCACTTCATCCGCATTCGTGTAGGTATAAAGCGAAAGGACTTCCCCTTCCTGACGATTCCAATGGTCACTCATCCGGGCCGTACCCGTCTGTACCCCATTCCACATGGCATCGACATTACGATCAATGACTCCAATGTGTACCACCGGTTTCTCCGTAAACATACTCTTCAGCAGATAAGCAATAGGCTTCGGCTGCAAAGAGAGGTCAAATGCCCCTTGTGCCCAGCCTTTAGCCGGCCATCCCTGACTTTCACCCAGATAGTCGATTTGTCCCCAATAGGCCAAACCTACCACCTTATCCAAATTCATCTCAAAGAAGTTCGGTCCCATGTTGCTGGTGTTAGCCTCGCTCTGATAGAATATCAGATTCGGGAAACGACGCGCATCACCGGGGAAATACATATAACGGTAGTTGTAAGAAGCAATATCAGTTTCGTGTACCAACGGAGCAGGCAATGAATCGGTTTCCAGACTGCGATATCGAGGATGCATAGCCACTGTAACAAGGCGGGTATCATCATAACGCTTCAGCAGTTCGCGCTGCAAACGGTAAGCCGTCACTCCCCAATCGGCAAAAGGCAAATTCCAATACTGTTGCAACTCGTTGCCCAAACTCCACAATACTACAGAAGGATGGTTACGATCGCGCTTGATAAACTCCGGAATGTCTTTCTGCCACAACGAAGTCCATTCCGCCCTACCGCCACAATACTGGTCAAGCCATTTGTCATACAATTCATCCACTACCAGAATACCGTATTTGTCACACAAGTCCATGAAGCCTTCGCTATAAGGATTGTGCGAGGTACGGATATGATTGACTCCGTATTCTTTCAGTAGCTGGATGCGCTTCTCAATGGCTCGATCGTATGCCGCAGCTCCCAAAGCACCCAGTGAATGATGATTGGCAATACCTTTCAGCAATACTTTCTTACCATTAAGTTTCATGCCGAATTCCGGTGAGAATTCCACTGTACGTACGCCGAAATGTTCACTTACCCGATCGGCCACGGAACCATCCTCCCGATAAAGAATCATATCCAAGGTATATAAATGAGGAGAGTCACAATCCCAAAGTTTCGGATTTTGAAGTTGAATCGGCTTCAACTGATACTCACAAGTACGCATCTTCCGGTTGAAAGGTAATTCGTCTGTTTGACGAGCTACGACCTGTCCCGTTTCGTCCGTAATGACCGTTTCTGTCTTAATCAGCGGTTGCTGGGTATAGCAGGCTATCTCTGCCTGGATGTTCACCGTTGCTTCGGATTCGGAAACCTGCGGAGTAGTAATATAAAGCGGATGACGCATGAAATAAGTCTTGGCATCCGTCACCACCAAATGCACGTTGCGGAAAAGCCCGCCACCGGTGTACCAACGCGAGTTCAACGGTTCGCGTGTGTCAGCTTTCACGGCAATGACATTGGGTTTCCCATATTGCAAACGTTTAGTGAGGTCGATTTCAAATCCTACATAACCGTAGTCGGTACCCCCTACCCGTTCACCGTTCAGATATACATCGCCCACGTACATGATGCCTTCAAAGTCAATGATAACCCGTTTGTCTGACCAAGAAGCATCCGGCGTGAAGGTCTTGCGATACCATCCGATGCCCATCTCCTTGAAGCCCCGGCTACTCAATCGACTCCGTACATTGGCACCGGGATCATTGTTGTCCGCCCGTTCGTCCGCCGAAGGTGCCACCCAAGGCTGCTCTATCTGAAAATCGTGCGGCACGTCCACTACCCGCCATGTACTATCGTCAAACCCCGGTTGTTCTGCCCCGGCCACTTCACCGGCATGGAACCGCCAACCGAAATTGAAATTCTCTACTTGTCGTCCTTCATTCATTGCTTGGGCGATGCCTACCAGCATACAAGCCACCAATAGCAAAAATAGTTTCTTCATGGTTGAATCTAAGTTTTATGATTTTAAAAAAACGAGGCTGTTTATGAAAACAAGGCTACAAGAACTTAGCTTGTTACTCGTAGCCTTGTCAAACTCCTCTACAATTATTGATTAGAAATCAGCATTTCTGGGTGTACGCGGGAAAGGAATCACGTCACGGATATTGGCCATGCCCGTCACAAACAGCAACAAGCGCTCGAAACCTAATCCGAAACCAGCATGCGGACAAGTACCATACTTACGTGTATCGAGATACCACCACATATCTTTCATCGGAATATTCAATTCGGTGATACGAGCCATCAACTTGTCATAGTTCTCCTCACGGACACTACCTCCAATGATTTCGCCAATCTGCGGGAACAAGACATCCGTGCCTTGCACCGTCTTTCCATCCGTGTTCTGCTTCATATAGAAAGCCTTGATTTCTTTCGGATAGTCCGTCATGATGACTGGCTTGCGGAAATGTTCTTCCACCAAGTAGCGCTCGTGCTCACTGGCCAAATCACATCCCCAATAAACCGGGAATTCGAACTTATGCCCTTTGCTTACCGCTTCTTCCAAGATCTTGATACCTTCGGTGTAAGGCAAACGAACAAACTCCGTACTTACCACCTGTTGCAAACGCTCTATCAGCCCCTTATCCACCATCTTGTTCAAAAACTCCAAATCGTCCTGACAATTGTCCAAGGCCCATTTCACACAGAATTTAATGAATTCTTCTTCCAAATCCATCAAATCGTCTTTATCACAAAAAGCCACCTCAGGCTCTATCATCCAGAACTCGGCCAAGTGACGCGGAGTATTGGAATTCTCGGCACGGAAAGTAGGTCCAAACGTATAAATGGCTCCCAATGCCGTAGCGGCCAACTCCCCTTCCAACTGACCCGATACGGTCAAACTGGTCTGACGGCCGAAAAAGTCATCGTCGTATAGGATAGACCCGTTTTCGTCCTTCTTCAAGTCATACAGGTTCTTCGTCGTTACCTGGAACATCTGTCCGGCTCCTTCGCAATCAGAGGCCGTAATGATGGGCGTATGAAAATAGAAGAAACCTTTTTGGTGGAAGAAAGTGTGAATGGCAATGGCCATGTGGTGACGAATACGGAATACAGCACCAAACGTATTGGTGCGCGGACGCAAGTGGGCAATCTCCCGAAGGAACTCCATGGAGTGACCTTTCTTCTGCAACGGGTAAGTGTTGTCACACGTACCCAGTATTTCAATCTCCCGAGCTTGAATCTCCGCTTTCTGACCCGAACCGACTGATTCCGTCAATACGCCGTTCACGCTCAAGCAAGCTCCTGTTGTTATATCTTTCAGCAAAGCCTCATCGAAGTTGGCCAAATCAACCACGATTTGCACATTATTAATTGTAGAACCATCATTCAACGCAATGAAGTTGATTTGTTTACTACCCCGGCGAGTACGCACCCAGCCTTTTACATTGACCATCGCACCAAAGTCTTCACGCTTCAGCAGGTCTACAATCTTTGTTCTACGAATTTTTTCCATGATTACTATTATTGTTATACAGTCGACGAGTTCACCAGGCTACTAAATTCCTCGTTCACTCGCCAACTTATCCATTCGTTAACTCTATTAATTATTCAAATGAACCCATCTTCAAAAAGTTCACCTCTTTCTCCGTCAGGAAACGCCAAGCACCACGGCGTAGACCTTTCTTTGTCAATCCTGCAAAATAAACACGATCCAACTTCACGACTTTGTAACCCAGCGATTCAAAGATACGGCGTACGATACGGTTCTTACCCGAATGAATCTCAATACCTATGTCATTTTTCTTGTTCTCGTCTGTATAACTAATGGCATCTGCATGGATTTCGCCATCGTCCAACTGAATGCCTGCGGCGATTTGCTCCATATCCGCCTTCGTCAAATCCTTATCCAAATGCACATGGTAAACTTTCTTCTTCAAATACTTCGGATGTGTCAACTTCGAAGCCAAGTCTCCATCATTGGTCAGCAGCAATACTCCGGTCGTATTCCTATCCAGACGACCTACCGGATAAATACGTTCCGTACAAGCACCTTTCACCAAGTCCATTACCGTGCGACGTGCCTGAGGATCGTCTGACGTAGTCATGGTGTCTTTCGGCTTGTTCAACAAGATATAAACCTTCCGCTCGATGTTGACCGGTTGATCATGAAACTTCACTTCATCGCTACGTTTGATTTTCGTACCCAGTTCCGTTACGACTTGTCCGTTCACCGATACAACACCTGTGGTGATAAATTCATCGGCTTCCCGACGTGAACATACACCGGCATTGGCCAAAAACTTATTCAGACGGATAGGTTCGTTTGGATCGACAAACTGCTCCTTATATTCAAATTGTTTCTTCTTGCTGTACTTCGCATTCGGATTATAATCGGCCGTACGCGGACGCTGCGGACGATTGCCATACGAAGCATTGGTAGGACGTCCGGCATATCCACCAGCGTTCGAGTTAAAACGCGGACGTTGAGGACGGTCACCTCCCGTAAACGAACGCTGCGGACGATCGCCATACTCCGTATTCGGATTAAAGCGCGGACGGGCAGGACGGTCATTTCCATACGGACGCTGCGGACGTTCACTATATTCCGTATTCGGATTGAAACGCGGACGTTGAGGACGGTCGTTACCATACGGACGTTGCGGACGCTCACCATACTCCTCATTATTATAACGGGGGCGATAGGAGCCACCACCTTGTGTATTCATGCGTTGAGGACGTTCAGCATTCGGATTGAAACGTGGACGATAAGAACGATCACTACTATAAGCACGTTCACCTCCCTGTGTGATGCGGGGACGACGCCCTCCATTCTCCCGATTATAAGAGGAGCGGCCATAATTGGCACTTTTAAATTGATTACCGTCACGGTCTGTGTTTGTACCTCCCAAATTTGACGCATCGCGCCAATTTTCATTTTCTGTACTCATGTGTTTTATTCGAATAAAAATTAAACATATAGCCTCACGGCCTTCTTATATTAAATGGTAAATGATTAAATTCCTGTATAATTGTGCGGAGTGATGGCTCGAAGTTCCTGCTTGATGTCTTCACTCACATTTAACTCTTCGATGAAATCCTTGATAGAAGTTTCTGTAATGGCTTGGTTCGTGCGTGTCAATGCTTTCAACGCTTCGTAAGGATGCGGATAAGCCTCGCGGCGCAAAATGGTCTGAATCGCCTCAGCCACTACACTCCAACAATTGTCCAAATCCCGATAGATGGCCGTTTCGTTGAGCAGCAACTTACGCAGCCCTTTCAATGAACTCTGGATGGCAATCACCACATGCCCGAAAGGCACGCCAATATTGCGCAACACCGTCGAGTCAGTCAAGTCGCGTTGCAAGCGGGATACCGGCAACTTCGAGGCCAGATGTTCCAAAATGGCATTCGCCAATCCCAGATTACCCTCGGCATTTTCAAAATCAATGGGATTCACCTTGTGAGGCATGGCACTGGATCCTACCTCGCCTGCCTTGATTTTCTGCTTGAAGTACTCCATGGAAATATATTGCCAGAAGTCACGATTCATGTCAATCATGATGGTGTTGATGCGCTTCATGGCATCGAACACGGCCGACAAGTTATCGTAATTGGAGATCTGAGTGGTATATTCCTCCCGTTCCAATCCCAATTTCTCGGACACGAAACGATTGCCGAAAGCTTTCCAATCGTAAGCCGGATAAGCGACGTGATGGGCATTGTAATTTCCCGTAGCGCCACCAAACTTAGCCGTCAGCGGACATGCTTTCAACGAAGCCAACTGACGCTCCAAACGATAGACAAAGACATGGATTTCTTTTCCCAAACGAGTAGGCGAGGCGGGTTGTCCATGCGTCTTGGCCAACATGGGAATGGCTGCCCACTCCTCGGCATACGTACGCAGCTGCCCTATAAGTTCCTCCAGCAAGGGGTAATATACTTGCTCCAATGCTTCCTTCACCGAAAGAGGTACCGAGGTATTGTTAATATCCTGTGAAGTCAGGCCAAAGTGGATGAATTCCTTATAGTCATCCATTCCGCCCAACCGGTCGAATTGTTCTTTCAAGAAATACTCTACCGCTTTCACATCGTGATTCGTCACACTCTCTATCTCCTTGATGCGTCCGGCATCGGCTTCTGAGAAATTGCGGTAAATGTTTCTCAACGTTTCAAAGACTCCTTTATCCACCCCTTTGAGCTGTGGCAAAGGGAGTTCGCACAAAGCTATAAAATATTCGATTTCTACCTGCACTCTGTACTTTATCAGTGCAAATTCTGAGAAATAGGCGGCCAGTTCATCCGTCTTGCCCCTATAACGACCGTCAATCGGAGAGATGGCGGTTAATGCATCCAGTTTCATACGTTCTGTTAAAGTTGATAATTATCGGGAGGCAAAAATAATGCTTTTTTCTGAGTTGCAAGGCATAGAAAGACGGATTAATTTCAGTTAACACGGTTCATGTCCGCACCAACCGCATCGTTTGCCATGTCCCAAGCGTGTTCAAGTCACATACAGCAACTTAAGCCCAACGAATACAAAAAGTATTCTTTCCTTACAAAGCAAGAAGTAAATGAGAAGCAGGCAAAATCATAGTTACTAACCTAAGGATCGAATGTTAGTAACATAGAGGGGGAATGTTAGTAACCTTCGACCCGAATGTTAGTAACCTTCTGAGACCCCTCTCAGAAGCCCTTCTGAAGGGGGTACTCAAGAAGTTCTTTAAATCAATCATAAATATCAACAAAAAGAAGCTATTCGCAGGTATTGTTTCCAGGACTCACGCACGACATCTATAAAATAGAAACACTTTTTTCGAGAAGAAATAAACGAATATCCATTGAATTGACGTATCTTTGCAAGCATAAAATTTTGTAAATTAGTAACTCACAAATCATCCGTATGATTGCTTTCTACAAAACCCCTCAAAAAAGCGTGATTGCCGTAGCTTGCGAGCACGCCCTTCCACAAGCAGACAATGAAAAGCTCTGCTGGCTGTTTGGAGAAGCCACTCCCGAAAGTGAAGAAAACCTGAAAGGCTGTTTCGTAGGCCCCCGACGCGAAATGATTACTCCCTGGAGTACCAATGCCGTGGAAATCACCCAAAACATGGGTATCACCGGTATACAACGCATTGAAGAATACTTCCCCGTAGCCAACGAACAGGCTGAGTACGACCCCATGCTGCAACGCATGTACAAAGGGCTCGACCAGCAAGTATTCACCACCAACCGCCAACCGGAACCCATCGTCCACATCGAAGACCTGGAAGCCTATAACGAACAAGAAGGCTTGGCTCTCTCGAAAGAAGAAATGGACTACCTGAAGCAGGTAGAAAAGGACTTGGGACGCCCTCTTACCGACTCGGAAGTATTCGGCTTCGCCCAAATCAACTCCGAGCATTGCCGGCATAAGATTTTCGGCGGAACCTTTATCATTGATGGTGTGGAGCAAGAGTCATCTCTCTTCCAGATGATTAAGAAAACCACGCAAGAGAACCCAAACAAAATCATATCGGCCTACAAGGACAACGTAGCTTTTGCCGAAGGTCCCGTTATCGAGCAATTTGCTCCCGCCGACCACTCGAAGCCCGATTACTTCCAGGTGACGGACATCGAAAGCGTCATTTCATTAAAGGCCGAAACTCACAACTTCCCTACCACCGTAGAGCCGTTCAACGGGGCATCCACGGGTACGGGTGGAGAAATCCGCGACCGTATGGGCGGTGGCAAAGGCTCATGGCCCATCGCCGGAACGGCCGTATACATGACCTCTTATCCCCGCACGGACGAAGGCCGTACATGGGAAGAACTGCTGCCCGTGCGCAAATGGCTGTATCAAACTCCTGAACAGATATTAATTAAAGCCTCGAACGGTGCCAGTGACTTTGGAAACAAGTTCGGCCAACCACTGATCTGCGGGTCGGTGTTGACCTTCGAACATCAAGAAGCGACGAGCGACGAGCTACAAGCTACGAGTGAAAATCCCGTTTACGGTTACGACAAAGTCATCATGCTGGCAGGCGGTGTAGGCTATGGCACTCGGAGAGATTGCCTGAAAGGGCATCCCGAAGCCGGTAACAAAGTCGTGGTGATGGGTGGCGATAACTATCGCATCGGCTTGGGCGGTGGTTCGGTTTCGTCGGTAGACACCGGACGCTATAGCAGTGGTATCGAACTGAATGCCGTGCAACGCGCCAATGCCGAAATGCAAAAACGAGTATATAATGTAGTACGTGCCTTGTGTGAAGAAGAAACCAATCCGGTAGTTTCCATCCACGACCATGGCTCAGCCGGTCACGTGAATTGCTTGTCGGAACTGGTAGAAGATTGCGGCGGCCTAATCGACATGAGCAAGCTGCCCATCGGCGACAAGACGCTTTCGGCCAAGGAAATCATTGCCAACGAAAGCCAGGAACGTATGGGATTGCTCATCAAGGAAGAAGCCATCGAACATGTCCGCCAAATAGCCGAGCGCGAACGTGCCCCGATGTATGTAGTCGGCGAAACCACCGGCGACCACCGCTTTGCCTTTGAGCAAGCCGATGGCGTACGTCCGTTCGACTTAGCCGTCAGCCAGATGTTCGGTTCTTCTCCCAAGACTTACATGGTGGACAAAACGGTAGAACGTCACTACGAAATGCCGACCTACGAACTGGGGAAACTCCATGAATACCTGACCAATGTCCTCCAACTGGAAGCCGTGGCTTGCAAAGACTGGCTGACCAATAAAGTGGACCGTTCGGTGACCGGTAAGATTGCCCGTCAACAATGTGTAGGCGAATTGCAATTACCGTTAAGCGATTGCGGCGTAGTGGCGCTGGACTACCGGGGCGTGAAAGGCATCGCCACTTCGTTGGGACATGCTCCCCAAGCCGCTTTAGCCAACCCGGCTGCCGGCTCTGTACTCTCGGTGAGCGAAGCATTGACCAACCTCGTATGGGCACCGCTGGCCGAAGGATTGGACAGCGTGTCACTCTCAGCCAACTGGATGTGGCCTTGCCGTTCGCAAGAAGGAGAAGATGCCCGCCTCTATACGGCTGTAAAAGCCCTGAGCGACTTCTGCTGCGCCCTGCAAATCAATGTGCCGACGGGCAAGGACTCCCTCTCCATGACCCAGAAGTATCCCGACGGAAGCAAAGTCATTGCCCCCGGAACGGTCATCGTATCGGCCGATGGTGAAGTGAGTGACGTGAAGAAAGTGGTATCGCCCGTCTTGGTCAACGACCCGAAGACGACCCTTTATCACATCGACTTCAGCTTCGACAACTTGAAGCTGGGTGGCTCGGCTTTCGCACAGACTTTAGGCAAAGTGGGCGACGAAGTACCTACCGTACAAAATCCCGAATATTTCCGCGATGCTTTCCTGGCCGTACAGGAGTTAATCCACAAAGGACTGATCCTTGCCGGACACGACATCTCAGCAGGCGGTCTCATCACGACCTTGCTCGAAATGTGCTTCTCCAACATGGAAGGAGGCTTGGAAATCAACCTCGATAAAATCAAAGAAGACGACCTCGTCAAGGTTTTATTTGCCGAGAACCCGGGTGTGGTCATTCAGGTAAGCAACAAGCACAAGGATGAAGTAAAGAAGATATTGGAAGAAGCCGGCATCGGCTACGTGAAACTGGGTAAGCCGACCGATGAACGACACATTCTCGTGGAGAAGGACGGCGCTACTTATCAGTTCGGCATCGACTATATGCGCGATGTCTGGTACTCTACCTCTTACCTGCTCGACCGCAAGCAGTCGATGAACGGATGTGCCCAAAAGCGTTTCGAGAACTACAAGATGCAACCCATGGATTTGGCTTTCATGCCCGAATTCACCGGCAAGCTTTCGCAATACGGCATCAGCCCCGACCGCCGCACACCGACAGGCATCCGCGCCGCCATCATCCGCGAAAAAGGAACCAACGGCGAACGCGAAATGGCCTACTCGCTCTACTTGGCCGGCTTCGATGTGAAGGACGTGACTATGACCGACCTGGTGAGCGGACGCGAGACGCTGGACGATGTCAACATGATTGTCTTCTGCGGTGGATTCTCCAACTCGGACGTACTGGGCTCGGCCAAGGGCTGGGCAGGCGCCTTCCTCTTCAATCCCAAAGCCAAGGAAGCACTCGACAAGTACTATGCCCGCGAAGACACGTTGTCACTGGGCGTATGCAACGGCTGCCAACTGATGATGGAGCTGCACCTGATTACGCCCAACGATGAGAAGCAAGGCAAGATGCTGCATAACGACTCGCATAAGTTCGAAAGCCGCTTCCTGGGCGTCACCATTCCGACCAACCGAAGCGTGATGTTCGGTTCGCTGAGCGGCAGCAAGCTGGGCATCTGGGTGGCCCACGGCGAAGGCAAGTTCTCGTTGCCCTACGAGGAAGACCATTATAATATTGTGGCCAAATACACCTACGAGGAATATCCGGGCAACCCGAACGGCTCGGACTATGCCACGGCAGCCATCGCCAGTGCCGACGGACGTCACTTGGCCATCATGCCCCACTTGGAGCGTGCCATCTTCCCCTGGCAGAATGCCTACTATCCGGCCAATCGCCTGCACTGCGACCAGGTGACGCCTTGGATAGAAGCTTTCGTCAACGCCCGCCGGTGGATAGAGGAAAAGAAACGATAAGGTGATGAATATCTACTTCAAGTTATTCGCCATCTTCTGCAAAATCGGTATGTTCACCATCGGCGGAGGCTACGCCATGGTGCCCCTGATTGAAGACGAGCTGATTGAGAAACGGAAATGGGTGGCCAAAGAGGACTTCATCGACCTCATGGCCATCGCCCAATCTACTCCCGGCATCTTTGCCGTCAATATCGCCATCTTCATCGGGTACCGGTTGCGCGGTGTACGGGGAAGTATTGCGTCCGCATTGGGTACCATACTTCCCTCGTTCGTTGTTATCTTAGCGGTGGCGCTCTTCTTCCGCAACTTCAAGGACAATCACATAGTAGAAAGTATCTTCAAAGGCATCCGCCCGGCCGTAGTAGCCTTGATTGCGGCACCCACGTTCAGCATGGCCAAGTCGGCTAAAATCAATAAATATAATATATGGATTCCTATCGTGGCGGCCGGACTTATCTGGTTGCTGGGCTTCTCACCCATCTGGATTATCATCGCCGCCGGCGTAGGAGGATATATTTACGGGAGACTCAAGAAATGATATACCTACATTTATTCTATACCTTCTTCAAGATAGGCTTGTTCGGCTTCGGGGGCGGATATGCCATGCTCTCCATGATTCAAGGTGAAGTAGTGACCCGCTATGGCTGGCTCACCTCCCAGGAGTTTACCGACATCGTAGCCATCAGCCAAATGACACCCGGCCCGATAGGTATCAACTCGGCTACCTACGTAGGCTTCACCGCTACGGGCAACGTATGGGGAGCCATCATCGCCACTTTTGCCGTAGTGCTGCCATCGTTCATCCTGATGCTCACCATCAGCCGTTTTTTCCTGAAATACCAGAAGCATCCGGTCGTAGAAGCCGTATTCTGCGGATTGCGTCCGGCCGTAGTGGGACTACTGGCTGCTGCTGCCTTGGTGCTGATGAATGTAGAGAACTTCGGCTCCCCCAATGGAGACACCCGTTCGTTTATCATCAGCGTCCTCATTTTCCTGGCAGCCTTTATCGGTACGAGGAAGTTCAAGGTCAACCCCATCCTGATGATTACGCTGTGCGGTCTCGCGGGGTTGCTGCTCTACTGATAAGTCTCGGAGGAAGACCCGAAGGAGTTTCGGATAAAAAAATACGACCTCCCTGTCTTCCGAAAAGACAGGGAGGTCGGTATAAAGAGAACAAACTTTGAGCTTACAGCTTCACTTTCTTCTTCGCCGAACGGGATTCGTTATGCAGGCGGTCCACGGCCGTCACGACGTAGCGGTACTTGGTCTTGCCATCCACGTAAGGCAGCTTATACCAAGGTTGGGGGGTGATGGCCACGATATGCGAGGCGTCGTCGATGTCCACCTTCTCCTTATCGGCAAAGCGATAGACCACGTAATAGACGGCCCGGTTCATCTCGTCCTTATACTTCGGCGCTGTCCAGAACAGGATATATCCGTCTTCCGTCCACATGGGTTTCAGCTTGCGTACCTTGCCGGGGGCATCGTCGTCCATGAAGTCGAACACCGGCGGAAGGGCGGGATACTTGTGATAGCTCGACATCAAGGCATCACGATACTTGCCCACGTTCTTCACCACGGCATCGGCATACCACTGACAACTGCCGCCGATACTCTGATACGAACGCTGCATCGCCATCTTACGGGGAAGCTGGTTGATGTTGGGATTCGTGGGGTCGGCATTCTGCACCGTGTTCATCACCGACTGACCGATGAAGAGCGGGCGGTTCTCCGTATGCTTCGCCCACCAATCGACCAGCTCGGCATAATCGGCCACGGGATGCCCTATCTGCCAATATATCTGCGGGATGTTATAATCAATCCAACCCTCGCGTGCCCACAACAGGACATCGGCGTACAGGTCGTCGTAGTTCTGCAGGCCGCGCGTCCGGCTTCCCAAGGGGTCGCTCGACTGGTTGCGATAGATGCCAAAGGGCGACACACCGAACTTCACCCACGGCTTGACGCTCCGCACCGTCTCGTGTATCTTGCGGATAAGCAGATTCACGTTGCTGCGCCGGAAGTCACCTACATTGTCAAAGCCGCCTCCCCAACGGGCATAGCTGGCACTGTCGGCAAACTCCACGCCCTTGACGGGATAAGGATAGAAGTAATCGTCCATGTGAATGGCATCCACGTCATAACGGGTGACGATGTCCTTCACCACCTGACAGATGAACTCCCGGTTCTGAGGGATGGCCGGGTCAAAGAACAACTGGTCGCCGTAGGTAACGAACCATTCGGGATGGATGTTGTACACATGGATCGGCGCCAATCGGGCAGACAAAGTCGTCTTCGCCCGATAAGGATTAATCCAAGCGTGCAACTCCATGCAACGCTTGTGGCACTCCTCAATCATAAAGGCCAAGGGATCCCAGCCCGGTTGGGGTGCCCTCCCCTGCTCGCCCGTCAGATAACGGCTCCAAGGTTCTAACTTCGACGGATAAAAGGCATCGGCCTCGGGACGTACCTGGAAAATGATGGCGTTGATGCCGGCCGCACGCAAGGTGTCCAACTGTCCGATGAGGGTAGCCCTCATCCGTTCGGGCGACATGCCCTTGAACTGCCCGTTGACCGTCTGTATCCAGGCCGCCCGAAACTCACGCTTAGGATAACGCGACTGCCCGATGCCCTGCGCCTGCAAGCCGCATGCCATCAACAATGCCCAAAGGAAGAATAATGTTCTGTGCTTCATACCAGTCTCTCCTTCTTACTGTTTTTCAGACGTGGCCCACTCCTGGGCACCTTGTTCTTTCAGCTTGGCCGTAAAGGCTTTGGCTTTCTCCATACTCTCTTTCTCGGCTTCAGGGCTGGCATAAGCGTGCCGATAACCTTTCACCACATTCCACTGCCCCCGGGTGAAGTCGGGAACCTCGACCGCAGCACAACCGTTGTCCATCGACAGTTCGCCCAATTCGGCCAGGCAGCACCATTCGGCCAAGTCGTACACATCCATGTCGAGCGGCAGGCCATTCTGCAAACAGTACACCAGGCGGCTATCCATGATGAAGTCCATGCCACCGTGTCCGCCTACTTCCTTGGCCATCTCTCCATACTTCTTCAAGATGGGATGCTGATACTTGGCTACCAATGCCTCCATCTCGGCCTGGGGCAGAAAACCGTGGGCACTCACATCGTCCACCTTCGGCTGAACGCCCGAAGCCGTCAACTGGTCGGCACTCAGCGCATAGCCCTCTACGGGATACTTGTTGGCAAAGCCCTTGGTACCGGTCAACTGATAAAGGCGGTTGTAAGGCTGCGGCGTCATGACGTTGTGCTGGATTTCAATCACCTTGCCGGCCGCCGTACGAATCAGCGTCGTCGTATGGTCTCCGTTACGGAAGTCGTTGCAAACCGAGTCCGTCCGTTCTTCCACCAACGCCTTTCCGTTCACCGACTTCGTATCCATGGCCACCAGGGTCACCATGCGGTCGCCCCGATGAATGTCGAGCGCCTGAGCCACGGGCCCCAGTCCGTGCGTGGCATATACATCACCCCGATGACGCATGTTGTAGTCCAGACGCCAGCCCAGCTTATCGTTCTCGTCCTTTTTCCAATAGTAATCCCAGAAATCCACCAGGTTGTGGATGTAAGCTCCCTGTGCCCGAATCACTTCGCCAAACACGCCCTGCTGCGCCATGTTCAGCGTGTTCATTTCAAACCAGTCATAGCAACAATTCTCCAGAATCATGCAATGCCGGCGCGTCGTCTCGCTCAGGTTAATCAAATCCCAGCACTCCTTCAAATTCATGGCCGAAGGCACCTCGATAGCCACGTGCTTGCCATGCTCCATGGCACACTTGGCCACGGGAAAATGATGAAGCCAGTCGGCGGCAATGTACACCAGGTCAATGTCCTCGCGCTGGCACAACTCTTCATATCCCTTCGCGCCCGAATAGATGGCAGCCTTGGGCATCGAAGCCTTCTTCAGCAACTGCTGGCAAGCCTCGGCACGCGCCGGGTCATAGTCGCACAAAGCCACCACCTGCGTACCCGGTATGTAAGTGAAGCGCTCCACCGCACCGGGTCCGCGCATGCCCAGCCCTACAAAGCCCACACGCACCACGTCCAACTTCGGAGCCGTCAGCCCCAATACACTCTCCTGTCCTGCCGGGCGTTCGGGCGACTTCACCACAATCGTTCCGTTCTTCCACTCCCATTGCGTACCCTTCTCCGTGGTCTGCACGTTGGAAGTCGGTGCGGCACACGAAGCCAACCACAGACAAACCAAGCCCAACAACCCAATCTGAATTTTTCTCATATCGTAATCATTTTTAAGTTTCACCCCACAAATGTACGCATTTACATCTATATTTCAGATGTTCATGCCCTCCTTTTTAGGGATTTCGCCTCCACAGCCCTCCCCATCCTCCCCCCAACCCAGTCCGACGATAATTTTTCCTCAATCCACCTGATAAGCCGATTTATCTATCAAAAAGAAAGCAAACCACCCATTTTAATAACACACCATTTTCACAAACCCCGTCCAATAATTCTCGAAAAGCCTGAAAAGCGGCCTTCCGAAGCACAACATACCATGTTTTGAAGCATAACATTGCTTCTTCCGAGGCATAACATTGCTTCTTCCGAGGGTAAATAATCAACCTTCCACGGGTAATTTCCCAACTACCCATGGGTAATTTCGGCACTTTTTAGCCGATTTTGTCAACTATGATGAATAAGAAAGCTAATTTTGGGCTGATAAAAGGCAGTTTGGGCTGCTATTTCGCAAGTTCTCAAGTGTTAAATTTTGGCTTATTTTATTGGGGATGAGATAGACAGGTGTTTCTTTTAACGTTTGAAATTCATGAGCGTGTGCTTTGGGCGGAAATAAGCGATTCTCAGTGATTAGGAATGGCAAAGTGTCAGAATGATAGGAAACAAAAAAAGAGGGGTGCATCCCCTCTTTAATTTTGTGAAATGCACCCTCTTTATATTCAACTTTTTGCTTCTGCATCATTTCCTGTCCACCAGCCTTTACCATTCGTTTCATCCGAAGAAGAATAAGCTACGGCTGCATTTGTAACTGAACCTTCGTTAACCACTTGACCGCGAGTACCTTTCTCGCCTTCATCCAACGGATCACTTACAAATTCCAATCCATCAATTGCATTGCCCTGAACCTTACCATAATTAATAGTGAAAGTACAGTTTTTAGCCACTGTAATGGTTGCGGCACCTCCGTCAAACGCCATAATAGAAGTTGCATCGAAACCGCTGAAAGTCACGTTACTGTTAATTCCTACTTTTACATCATCTCCATTAAATTGAAGTACTGAATTAGCAGTAGAAATGTTGATGCTTGAACCACTTTCGAAATCTACAGCTTTAATTCCGGCAGGAATAGAAGTATAGTAGAAATTACTGCTCAGATTTCCATCCTCATTCACGGTCAAACCAGCCTTGAACACCAGTTTATTTACTTTATACGTGTTGCTTAAAGTTTCAAGTTTCAGGTCTGCAATGCCTTTCGTATCGATAGCACTTGTGATATTGTACACAACCACTGCATTACTTGCGTTTGTTACATCCACAAAAGCTTTATTCGTATTATCTACAGTACCTTCACCACCGCTCAGTGTAGTTCTTGAACCTGCACCTGTTACAATTGTTCCGCTGTTACTTACAGAAGTCATTTCTCCGTTGTTTGCAACTTCAGCGTCTTCTCCAACAGTAGCCTCTGCTTCAATGACAGCATCTTTAGCGTTGGTTGCTTTACCGTTGATTGTGAGTGTACCTTCGCCAGAGATTTCACCGTTGTTGGTCAAGTCACCTTCCAAAGTCAGAGTCTTACCATTTGTAATACTTATAGTTCCATTGTTAACGATGTTTGTCTGATAAACGGTTTTCTTATCTGCCGACTCATAGCGTGCAGCCGTACGATTTACGTCGACATTCCAAGTTACACCTTTTCCAACAGTGATGGTCAAGTTATTCTCTGCTTCCTGCAAATCGCTAACTTCTGGCAACTGAATTTTCCCATTCACTGTTGTATATTCAGCTCCCGTAGTTTTCTCGGTAGCGAGTTCTACAGCTCCCGCCAGCAGATCTATTGAAGCCGGATTATCCACCAACTTCAAAGTTCCAGTAGAAGTGACTCCCTTACCATTATTAACATTACCTGTATACATTGTAGCACCAGCATTTACTGTCAAGCTACCTGCATTGTTGATAGCCGCTCCAGTGAAATCACCATTATTCAGTTCTACAGTTGCACCTTCTTCGATGGTCATGGTTTCAGTTACAGCATTATCTGCTGCATTTGCATTTTCAGACTTGTCGAAAGCCACAACAGTACCCTTAGCCACAGTTACGTTAGCGAAAGAAGCTTTGGTCACAGATACCTTTTCCTTAGCATCCTCTATAGTAACCGGTTGCTCGAAATTCACGTATGAATCAGAGTTTTCAAGGGCTTTAGCCATAGCAGCATCCACCTTCCAGTCACCCAAATTGTAAACGGAGAATTCACCATTTACCGTATTGATTAAAGCGATCATATCATCGTAGCTACCCACATAATAGGTATTTTCAGCCATTTCATCGAACTTCTTGATAGAATAAGCTTTAAACGAATTGTCGCTTGCCAAACCGAACATCGGTTTTACACCATTATGTACGAACTGTGTATTGCGTGCATAATTAGACTGATCCAATGCATCGATCTCCACAATACCTTTGTCTGCCAAAATTTTCACGGTGCAAGTAACATTATCGTCTGTACGAGGTACCAACATAGTGAAAGTCTCAGTTGCACCCTTTGCGATAGTTACACCATCACCCAAATCCAGTACAATGACATCTGAAGTCACCTTATCCTCGTCATCAGCCACGATATCAGCTTTACCCAAGCCTTCTCTAAACTCTTTTTCTGTTACAGATTCGTCATTGTCCAAATTGACTGCTGGAACCAATTCACCACTTTCATCAAAAGCATACATGTAGTCTACCAATGCAGCAGTTGAAATATTACCCTTTACCACGAAAGGTTTGTTACCCTGCAATACAATTTGACGGATCGTTACATCTTCAGCTGTATTGTTAGTCAGCGGGAAGACTGCACGTGAATAATAGTTAGTCAATACCAGCGGTAAGTTCTGCGGTTCATCACCTGAAACAAGTTTATACAATCCGGTAAAGAACACCTTGCCGGCATCACTCTTGTAGTACTCAGCATCTTGCGATGTAGCCAGTGCGAAAGACATCAATGCGCGAGAATCTGCATTGTCACCCTCACGTGCAGGAGCATAGAACCAATAGATACCCTCCACCATCTGTGAAGTTGTTTCATACTTACTTCCATCTGTGCTCTTGTAGATGTAGTTGGTATACAGATTATTTGTCGGTTCCCATGCATCGGGATCCGATCCACCATTATCTACCAAGAATGCACTGAAAGCATCGGTACTTTCCCAAGTCCAGTTTCCTACGCCACCAGCTGCTTCATCGTCCCAAGCGAAACGTGTGTCGGCACCATTTCCCACCGTGAAGGTGATAGGAGCCAGCAATGAACGGTCAGCGAGGTTCACGTTGCTACCGTTTTCGGTAAACTCATCAGCGGTACATGCAGCAAAGAGTGCCGGCAGTACCATAGCTGTCAAAATGTGTTTTGTTCTCATTGTTTTAATTATAATTAAAATAAAAGTTATACATTACCTTATCCAATAACAGGGTCATCAATTTCAGGCTGACTCATTGTGAATCCCTTTTCTACTTCTACTTCCAGAACTTCTACTTCCGGAGTCACATACAAATTTTCCATTTCCATAATCGTAATACTTTTTAAGTTGTTGTTTGGTTAATTATTTAATGTTTGAATTATAATAGTTTACCTCTTCATATAAAGAACTTACAGGCCCTTTTCAGCCCACAAAGTAACATACAAATTTCCCGAATAAATTTGAGACGGTATTTTATCAGGACAAATGGAACATGGCGTAATATTTGTGTACTATAATGGACGTTGTAAACCATTTTTGATTCACTTTACCTATTCGGGAAATTTGTATGTTACTTTGTGCTCGGAAAAGTGCTTTAGAGTACTGTGTAGCACTATATATACCATATAATATATAAGCACAGAAATAGATTTTTTATATTAACTATTAAACTTAATTATTACGATTATGGAAATGGAAAATTTGTATTTGGCTCCCGAGATTGAGATCTTGGAAGTAGCTGTGGAAAAAGGATTTGAGGCAAGCCTGCCGGAAGGTGAAAGACCACCTATCCAATTATGATGAGTGAGTGATTAAAAATTGAGTATTAACAAATAACAAAACACTAATGAAAACGAAATTCTTATTATCTGCATTAGCATTGCCTTTGATTTTTGGGGCATGTACTAATGACGAACTTCTTTCGACTACCGAACGCCCTGTACAAAACGGGGAGCTGGTAGAAGTAGGACCTAACTTCGTAATTGCTGGTGTCAAAGGAGACAATGCCGCTACAAAAGGGGCATGGGTGGAAAACAACAACCAGCTTAATTTCTTGTGGATTCCGGCAGTAGGTGATGGCGGCACGGAAGCTATTCTAGACAAAATCGGTATCTGCTGGGTAGGTAACGGTGGTGCATCGAACAACGTTTATACCAACTATGAATTCGTACACGATGGATGGTTGGCTAAAGACGAAATGAGTGCAGAAGTGGAACCTTGCGATGGCTATATTACAAATGGTTATAACTTCGAGGACAATATCTCTTACAGTTCTGGTAAGTTGGGAACCGACAATATTGACTTCAACAGTATTACTGATGGAAAGTTCATTAATCTTTCATCGGTGACCACTGCAAACAATAAAGCCGGTGACTACAACCTGGCTTCTGCGTTCTTCCGAACCTCTGCACAAACGTTGTTCAAGGGCGATTACATTGCTTATTCTCCGTTCGACGACGAATTTGTAGAAGAAGGTCCGGTTGTGGCTAAGTCGCCTACAACGTTCGACGTGGATTTGAACAATGAGTATGCCCATCTGGGTGATGCCATGTTTGCATACGGATATGCTCCCGGCTTGGTGGGCGGACAAATGGCCAGCGCATTCAACTTCAAAAACCTTTCGGGATTGATCCGCGTGCGTCTGTCGGGCGGCGACCTTACTAGTATTTCTTCGGTGGCTTTGTATGACGAGAGCGGGAAATTCATCACTTCCGTGGGACTGAGCGCACAGAAGATTATGGCAGAAAGCGGTGCCAACTCTACCGGAACAGCTCTTTATGTAAGTGGTACGGAAAAGTACACCAACATGTTGACAGCTGACGTGACGAGTATTTCTGGCAGCAATGCCGATATATTCTTCTCAGCATTGCCTACCACCACCGGAGCCTTGAAAGTGGTTCTGTTTAATAACTCCACGAGCTTGTCTGCGGTGTACGATGCAGCAGCCATCACCGTGGTTCCGGGTTCGTTGGTCGATGTAGAAGTTTCGAATATCGCTGCAACAGATTTCAACAAACGTGTGGCTACTTCGGAAGCTGCCCTGAAAGCTATGGTGGACGACAATCAAGCTGTAACTTTGCTGGGTGACATCGAATTGACTGAATCATGGAATTTGGATAAAGAAGCAACCATCGAAGGAGGAAAAATTATAGTGCCTTCTGCCGAGACAAATCAGATTGTGTGGACTATCTCAGCCGATGCTACCATCAATTCGGACATCGAGATTGAAAACCAGGGTTGCTGCAATAATTATGCTGGAAAACTGGCGTTGGGTATCTCGACTTACGGAAACAATGCGGAAATCACTTTGGCAGGTACAATCGACAATTATGGAGAAATCGCCACGCTGCCGGCTCAAAGCGCAAATAACAAAAACGTGGTGACCGTGACCGGGAAAATAAACAACCACGCTGAGTACATCCCGGAAATCGACGAGACTCGTTATGGTTCTATCACCGTGGTAAGAAAAACTACCTTGGAATTGGAGGCAGATTTGCAAAACGACGGTGTCATCACCATCGAGGCAGGACAGAACGCCGCCAACAATGAAGACGGTACGGTAAATGTTGCTGCTGACCGGACCATCACAAACAATCACGAAATGACCAATGGCGGTAACATCAACAATGCCGGAAGCATCAACAACACAGCTAGTGGTTGGTTCATCGACAAGATTGGTAGCCAAGTAGGTTTGAAGCAGGTAACTACCGGAGAAGGTGAGTATGTCTGCGAAGTGAACGGTCAAACCCGTCTGGGAGATGCTTTGAGCAGCAACTATGAAGGTATCATTACCCGTGTACGTTTTGTGAACAATAATGCTAATGGTGGAGGACAAGGATCGTATGACTTCTATGAATTGTCTGATGACAATGACTATTCGGACATTGATTTTGAAGTGGCAATGACCGACCAAGGAGACAAAGTGACATTTACTTCATCTGCAAGGAATCCAAACGCTAACACGATATATGCTCACCCAATCCATATCGGGAATCTAATTGTAACAAGCGGTAACTTGATCATTGAATATGTAGGCTTGGACCAGTGGGGACGTAAAGACGGTTTAACCGATTTGTATGCTAAAAACATTACCGTGGATGGAGCTACAGCACGTTATCTCGAACTTCAAGTGGATACTCATGTGGAAGGAAATGTAGAACTTAACGAAATGATGAACAATGTGGCAACAATCATCGGTACTTCGTTCGGAACACCGGCTGCTCCTGTTGAAAGCGTTATGAACGTAGGAGGCAAGTTCACCGTAGGTACTGCGAATACTACAGCTGCCGTGTCGTTCATGAATAGCAACACTACAAACATTACAGGTAATTTCGAACTGAATGCGGGCGGTACTTGTACCATTGAGGTTGCAACCAATCCGACTGCCGACATCTATGCCGCTCGTGTATGGGCTGCCAATGTCCTCGAAAATGGTGGTAAATGGGGCAATGACTCTAAGGTAAGAATCAGAACTGCCGCTGCCCAATAAGCATCCGGATAGTTTGGAAAGTATAATCCCCTAATCAATCCCTGTCTATTTTCAAAAGTAGACAGGGATTACTTTTTACTGGCCCTTTACCCCCGGGAACGTGCCGCAAGTGTCGCTCCATCAACGGCTACCCATCGTGAAACATTGCTCTGTTAAGAGAGAACGTTGCTCTGTTAGAACAGAGAACATTGCTCTGTTGGAAGAGAGGACGTTCCGATGGGAAGCCGTGGGATGGTGCAACGTTAGGACCTAGGTCCCTGCCGGTTACTTCAACTCCCTGTCAAAAAACTCCAGCGTGGCATTTTGCATGGCTTGGCTGAAGAAGTGGGGCGAGTCCCAAAAGCGGGTGATGAGATGGTCGGCGGCGTTTTGGCTTTCCCAAACTTCTTGCAGGATGTGGTAAGCATTTTCGGCTCCTGCCACCGGGAAAAGCTTGTCGCGCAGACCGTTGAAGAAGAGCATCGGCTTGGGGCAGGCCAGGGAGGCCACGTCGGGATAGTCCATCCAGTTGCGCAGGCCGGGCACCAGCATGGCATAGGCCGAGCCTCCCTTGTTCTGGTTGTTGGTCAGGGTCATCAGATAGTCGGTGGTGTTCATCCAGCAGACGGCAGCTCCGGCTTGCACTAAATCAGTCAGGGCAGTCAACATCCAGGCGCGGTGGGCCCCCATCGAGAAACCTAAAGCACCGATGCGCTTCGAGTCCACTTGGGGCAGGGAAGCCAGGAACTCCACGCTTCGCAGGTCGTCATACGTCATTACGCCTGCCCAGTTCATGCCCATCTGCATCAGGTTGGAAGCCAAGGCTTGCTGACCGTCGTAGTCGGGCCCTTCCTTACGCCCTCTTTCTCCCCAATACAGGGCATCGATGGCCAGCACTACATAGCCGTGTGCCGCATACAGGTCGCCCACAAACCGGCTGTCGTAACATTTCTCCGCCCATTGCTCGGCATCCTTCACCACGTCGGCACCGACTCCAAAGGGGCGAACCATCTTCTCCTTACCGATGGTGAAGTGTGCGCCGTGGTCGTGCAGCATGACGACGGCCGGGAAGGGACCTTCGCCTTCGGGCACCAGCAGGTAAGCCGGGATGCGCGACCATCCGGTCAGGTTAAAGACGATTTTCAAGGCTTCGTAACCGTCGCGTTGCTCGCGGGCTACCACTTGCATGTCATAAGCCTCGGTAGCAGGAGGCACGGGCAAGAGACAGGAATCCAATTTCTGCCGGGCAACCGTGCGCCAATCGGCAAAAGAGAGATCGGGACAGTTGCGCCAAGCCAAAGGCCAAGTCAAGTTGGCTTTCAACCGGTCGTAGTACACCGGCATGTTCTTTACCAGTTCGTAAGTTGCTGTAGGGGTTTCTTGCGCCGACAGGCCCAGGGCGGCCAACAATAGCAGCGCGGATAGTCCAAGTTTTCTCATCAGTCATTAAGTAATAGATCATGGTTTAAATTTAGTGCGTTCTCCCTACCCTTATAAACTCCGAAGCCTTTGCATCAGCGAATCGCATACTTGCGTAAAGGCAGCACGATTGGCCGGGCTGATGGGTTTCTTGGGTTGTGACTTGATGGTGAGCGGGTTGATGGGCTTTCCGTTCTCGTAGACTCGGAAGTCGAGATGCGGCCCCGTGGATAGTCCGGTGGAGCCTACATAGCCTATCACCTCCTTCTGCTGCACCATGTCGCCCACCTTCAGCCCCTTGGCAAAGCGCGACAGGTGCATATAGGTGCTGGTGTAGATGCTGTTGTGCTTAATCTTCACATAGTTGCCTCCCCCGTTGGCCTGATAGGCCTTGGCAATGACCTTACCGCTACCGATGGCATAAACCGGTGTACCTGTCGGGGCGGCATAATCCACACCGTGATGGGCCCGATAGCGCTTCAGCACCGGATGATAGCGGCTGTTGCTGAAGCGCGACGAGATGCGGTAGAAGTCGAGCGGCGCCTTCAGGAAAGCCCCTTCCAGACTGTTGCCCCGTTCGTTGTAATAGAGCTCCTCACCGTCCTGCACGAAGGGGATGGCGTAGTAAAGACTATCCGAAGCCCGGAATGAGGCCGCCAGCACATGGAAGTTCTGCAACGGTTTGTCCTCCACATACTCCTGTTCGTAGATGATGCGGAATTCGTCTTGCTTTTGCAGGCCGAAGAAGTCGATGGTCCATCCGAAGATGTGCGACAACACCACGGCCAACTGAGGCGACGTGTTGCAATTCTGCATGGCCACCCAAAGCGACGACTCCACCTGTCCCTTCACTTCCTGCTGACGCCACTCCACCGAATTCTGACCGCGCGTCACCCGGTAGTCGCCCCGGAGGTCGAAGACGACATACGCCTTGGGGTCTTCCTCGTAGACAAAAAAACGCGGGCTGGCCACGCTGTCCTTGGTGAAGAACACGGCGTAAGCTTGCCCGCTACGTATCCTGCGCACGTCGAATACCGGCTTCGACTTTTCGTTCAGGTCATGGATCTGGCGCATCGAAAGCCCGTGCTCGCTCAGCAGGTGCGAGAGGTTCTGCCGGGGCTTGACGATGCCGTAATGCACATCGTAGTTGTCCACCGGAATACCATATTTATAGACGATTTCTTCTACCTCGGCCGAGTCGGTCACGGCCACTTCGTCCAGTGGCTCTTCTCCTCTTTCCCGCAGAATCGGGAAGAAGCAGAACACCAGCACCAGGGCGATACACACCGACAGGATGATGAACCACTGTTTCTTCTTGTTGAATCCAAAAAACATTGACATATTTACCTAAAATATTACTAAAAAACGGAAAACCGTGAAGGCTCCCAGGCTTCGTTCCAGACAAACCCAGGGTTTGATAGGATGAAACCCTGGGTTTGATGCGATGAAACCCTAGGTTTGGTGACATGAAACCCTGGGTTTCCTAAAACGGCCTTCCAGTGGCCTGTAGGGCACTTTCACCTCCTCCGGGGAGGAAAAAACCGGATGGCTCCCGTCTTCATTCGTTTATTTATACAAAATCAAGGCCGACTGAGGCGGTACCGACAGCGAAGGACCGTAGGCCGTACCCAAGCCTCGCGAGTTGATGAATCCGTCCTTGCAGACGATGGTGTATTTGCCTTCGGGCACCGTCACCGCAGTCGCTTCCTTACGAGCGTTCAGTACCACGATGATGTCCCCCCACGCATCGCCTCCGGCATGTTCCTTCAACCGCCAGGCCACTACGTTGCTTCCTTCTACAGGCAGAAACTCCAGATGACGGCGCACCAGGTCGGCATCGCCCAGACGGAAAGCGGGATGTTCCTTGCGAAGTTGAATCAAGCCCTTATAGTAGGCAAAGACGTCGGCATGTGCAGCCTTGCGCGTCCAGTCGATGATGTTCACCGAGTCGGGACTTTGGAAGCTGTTGTGTACGCCTTTCTTGTCGCGAAGTACTTCCTCTCCGGCCTGGATGAAGGGCACGCCCTGCGACGTGAATACGGCCGTCTGCGCCAATTTGTCCAAGCGGGCCAATTCTTCCGGCGTGATGCCCGGGATGCTGGTGCGGAGTCGGTCTACCAGGCACATGTCGTCGTGACACGACACGTAGCTAATCATCTGCGTGGGTTGTGCTGCCCATGGCGCCTGGCTGTAGTTCACCGAGTCGTTATTGACCTGCGGATGAGCGATGGCACCTACGATGCCGAACTTAATGCTTTCTTCTCCGCCCGGCAATCCGGCCAGGAAGGCACCCTGCTTATTGTCATTGAAGGGGCCGCGGAGGGCATCACGCATCTCGTCGCTGAAGGCCGCTATGCCCGGCATGCGATGCGTATTGGCTTTCATGGCGAGTGAGTCTTGCGGAAGCTGGGGAGCCTGTGCTGCCCATCCTTCACCATATATAAATATAGAGGGGTCTACGGCTGTCAGCGCGCGGCGTATCTCGTTCATTGTCTCGATGTCGTGAATGCCCATCAGGTCGAAACGCAAACCGTCTATGTGATATTCGTTGACCCAGTATAGC
>CALUOT010000014.1 GCA_944322355.1 uncultured Bacteroides sp.
GGTGTAGCGCAGTCCGGTTAGCGCACCTGCTTTGGGAGCAGGGGGTCGTGGGTTCGAATCCCGCTACCCCGACACAAGAGAATCAAGGAGTTACGATAAAACGTAGCTCCTTTTTTTATTGCCCCGATAAGGCAATCCCCCTTTGTTTTTCACGGAAATTCAAAATAGTTTATTCTTTCAGCACAAAATTTTGCATTGTGCAATAAAAATAGTATGTTTGAGGTAAAATAGTCCGATACGCGTTTGATTAATGTGATTTCTGTGATTAAAAAGCTTGTATATGAAAATGTTAAGATTAGGAATGATTGGAATGTTATTATGCATGTCCAGTTGGTTAATGGCCCAAGATGTGGTCAAGACACCGCAAGGCATCCGATTGGAAACTTCCAACGGGTCTTGTTATGGGGAAGTGATGTTCTATTCTCCCTCCATTGTACGGGTTGTGAAGTATGCGGAGACAGGGCAGTCCGCATCCGAGCGTCAGAGCCTATCGGTGGTAATGGCTCCCCAGAAAGTGAAATTCAATCTTTCGCAAAAGGGGGATGACGTCGAAATAAAGACATCGGCAATGCTTCTCCAAGTGAACAAGGCAGACGGGACATTGCGCTTTATGGATCGCGGAGGGCGCCTATTGCTGGCAGAAAAAAACGCACCTGTCTTCAGTCTGCATAAGGAGGGTGCCGATAAGGGCGATTACCGCATCAGCCAGACCTTTACGTTGGACAAGGAGGAAGCCATCTATGGCTTGGGACAGTTGCAGAGTGGTAGGATGAGCCAGCGTAATCAGACCAAATACCTGATACAAAGCAATCTGGAAGATGTAGTCACTTTCTTCCAATCGGTGAAAGGCTATGGCGTGTATTGGGACAATTATTCACCTACCACCTTTACTGACAATGCGGATGGCACTACGTTCGATTCCGAAGTGGGTGACTTCGTGGACTATTACTTCATGTACGGAGAAAATGCCGATGGCGTGGTGGCCGAAATGCGTGAACTGACCGGACAAGTGCCGATGTTCCCGCTTTGGACCTATGGCTTCTGGCAGAGCAAGGAACGTTATAAAAGCCAGAACGAACTGGTGGGAGTGGTTCAGAAGTATCGTGAATTGGGCGTACCTTTGGACGGAATCATTCAAGATTGGCAATATTGGGGAAATAACTATTTGTGGAATGCCATGGAATTCCTGAACAGCGAGTTCTGGAACCCTCAAAAAATGGTAGACGATATTCATGCCATGCATGCCCATGCCATGATTTCCGTATGGTCCTCGTTCGGTCCCATGACCAAGCCCTATCGGGAGTTGGAGGTCGGAAACATGTTGCTCGATTTTAATACATGGCCGCCTTCGGGTTCGGACAAATGGCCACCTGTCATGGACTATCCTTCCGGTGTGCGGGTGTACGACGCTTACCATCCACAGGCGCGGGACATCTATTGGAAATACCTCAATAAAGGCATCTTCTCCTTGGGAATGGATGCTTGGTGGATGGACTCTACCGACCCGGACCACCTGGACATCAAACCCTCTGATTACGATAATCTCACTTACCTTGGTACCTTCCGCAAGGTGCGCAACGCATATCCATTGATGGCTGTGGGAGGTGTTTATGACCATCAGCGTGCCGTGACTTCGAACAAGCGTGTGTTCATCCTGACCCGTTCCGCCTTTGCCGGTCAGCAACGCTATGGAGCCAACACGTGGACGGGAGATATTTCGGCCTCGTGGGATACCTTCAAACGTCAGATTCCCGCTGGCTTGAACTTCTCGCTTTGCGGCATACCGCATTGGAACACGGACATAGGCGGTTTTTTCCTGGGTAACTATCCCGATAAGACGACCGATCCGGACTATCGCGAACTGCATGTGCGCTGGATGCAGTTCGGCACGTTCTGTCCCATGATGCGTTCGCATGGAGCCGATGCCGCACGCGAAATCTGGCAATTCGGCAAGAAAGGAGAACCTTATTACGATGCCATCGAGAAGTATATCCGTTTGCGTTATAGCCTCTTGCCCTACATTTACTCTTCTTCATGGGAGGTGACATCCCGACAAGCCAGCCTGCTCCGTGCTTTATCTATGGATTTCGTTTCGGACAAAGCTGTCTGGGACATGGGAGATGAATATATGTTCGGCAAGGCATTCTTGGTATGTCCTGTTACAGACCCGATGTACACCCGAATGGAAGGCAATGTCCGTGTGTCTGATTTCACACAGGTGAAAACCACAGAAGTTTATCTGCCAGAGGGTACTGACTGGTATGATTACTGGACAAACGAGAAATTGGCAGGAGGACAAAACATAATCCGTGAAGCGCCTATAGACATTCTGCCTCTTTATGTACGGGAGGGAAGTATTGTGCCAATCGGCCCAGACGTGCAATATGCCACCGAGAAGCCTTGGGATAATCTGGAATTGCGGATTTATCCCGGTGCAGACGGCAACTTCTGTCTCTATGAAGACGAATTTGACAACTACAATTACGAACAGGGTGCATATACGGAAATCCCCATGCATTGGGACGATTCCTCACGGACACTTACCATTAATACCCGCAAGGGAGCTTATAAAGGGATGCTGGAAATGCGCCAGTTTACACTGAAAACAGCCGATGGCGCAGAAAAGACGGTGACCTATACGGGGAAGAAAGTGAGTGTAAGATTATAAGTAATAAATATTTAAACAAACACCACCCGAAGCACTTCTCCTCTTCGGATGGTTACTACCCTTAGGGTCGAATGTTAGTAACCTAAGGGGGGGAATGTTAGTAACATTCGGCCTCTATGTTACTAACATTCCACTACCCCCTCTCAAACGCCGTTTGGACGGGGTGTCCATTACCCCTTGAATAAGTCCGAAAAATATTGACTTATCAGATTACATTCACGTCACTCATACCCTCATGACCTTTCTTTTTTTAACTGCCGATTCCTATTAGATTTGGGATATTGTTCATCAATATGGTTTTCCGCAGCCTGATGCAATCGTTTGCACCGCAGCCGACCCACTTTTTAATGGTTTCGCAACGTCGTTCTACAGATAACCTCTACATTTGTTGACGTCTTATAATGAGTTTTTGGGAAAATACCATGGAAAGCCCGATACCTTTGTTATAAGTCTGCGTAGATTTTAGCTACACACAAAAAAGAGAAGTAAATTAATCATTTATTGTTAACTTTAATTTGTTAGATGCATGAAGCAAGTTAATCTTAGAATCCGTCAAACGATTCTTCCCTTATTAATGGGGTTATTCTTGTCTGTAGGCGCTTATGCACAAAACATCACTGTTCGTGGACATGTCAAAGATGCCATGGGCGGAGTGATAGGCGCGAATGTCGTGGAAAAAGGAAATACCACGAATGGTACAATCACCGATTTGGATGGTAACTTTACGTTATCCGTTCCTCAAGGTGCAACGTTGGTGATTTCGTTTATCGGTTATCAAACGCAGGAAGTAGCTGCTGCTCCCACAGTAACAGTCACCTTGCAAGACGATGCGGAATTGTTAAGTGAAGTGGTGGTTATCGGTTACGGTACGGTAAAGAAAGACGACTTAACAGGTTCTATCTCTACCGTCGAAGCTGATCAAATTAATAAAGGTGTGGTAAGTTCACCTGCCGATTTGTTGCGTGGTAAGTCAGCCGGTGTGGTAATTACATCAGGTAGCGGACAGCCAGGCTCGGCTTCACAAATTCGTATTCGTGGTGGTTCATCCCTAAAAGCTACTAATGACCCCTTGATCGTTATTGATGGTCTTCCTATTAGTAATGAAGGCATCAACGGTATGGGAGACCCGTTGTCCAGTATCAACCCGAATGATATTGAGAGTTTTTCTGTATTGAAAGATGCTTCGGCAACAGCTATTTACGGTTCTCGTGCTTCGAACGGTGTTATTGTTATTACCACGAAGAAGGGTAGCAAAACGGGATCGGCTCTTCCCAAACTCAATGTAGACTTTGCAGCTTCGCTCAGCGATGTGCCCAAGTATGTAGATGTATTGAATGGTGATGAGATGCGTAACTTGATTGCCAACCGTTATGGTCAAGATTCGGATGCATACCGTGCTTTAGGTTCGTCTAATACAGATTGGCAGAAAGAAATCTATCAGCTTGCACAGACGTATGAAGCTAACGTGAGCTTGAACGGTCAGTTCGGCCTGGGTAAAGCAGGTAATATGCCTTATCGTGTATCTGGAGGCTATCTGAACCAAGAAGGTGTGTTGAAAACTTCGAAGATGGAGCGTGGAACGCTTTCTCTGAACTTGGCTCCTTCGCTGTTTGACAATCATTTAACAATAAACTTAAATGGTAAGGGAATGATTACAAACAGTGACTTTGCCAACCAAGACGCCATAGGTGCAGCCATCCGTATGGATCCGACCCAGTCTATTTATGATAATTCAGAAAAGGGCAATCATGGCTATTTTATGTGGAGACTTCCGAGCGGTACCTTTAATGACAATGCGACCATGAACCCTGTGGCACTGCTTGAAGAAAAAGATGACTTTGGTAAAGCCAAACGTTTCATCGGTAATGCCCAATTTGACTATCGATTCCATGGACTGGAAGATCTGCGTTTCAACTTGAATCTTGGTTTGGACTTTTCAAAAAGTGATGGTACTGTAGACACCCCGGAAGGTTCCGAACAGTCTCTGCATACGGAGACAGAAGCAGGTTCGGGTATTCATACAGAATACGATTATCTGAGACGTGACCAGACGTTGGAAGCATATTTAAACTACAATCATGATTTCAACGGGCATCACATTGATTTAATGGCTGGTTATTCTTGGCAACACTTCTATACAGCAACTAATTCGGTCAGTGTAAGACAAAACGACAGAAATTCCTTGCTCTCTGATAGCCATACCAAAACAGAATATTTCTTGGTATCTTTCTTTGGTCGTGCCAATTATACGTATGCCGATAAATATTTGTTCACTTTCACTTTGCGCCGTGACGGTACGTCTCGTTTCCCTAACAACAAGTGGGGACTTTTCCCGTCAGTCGCTTTAGGATGGAACATTGCTAATGAAGATTTCTTGAAAGAGAATCAGGTGCTTTCTAATTTGAAGCTTCGTTTAAGTTGGGGACAGACCGGTCAGCAAGATTTGAATGCCGGTAACTATCCTGCTTTGGCAACTTATTACTCTAATCAAATGGGTAGTTACTATTATTTTGGCAACGAGCTGATTACTCCCCTTACAGCATTAGGATATAATGCTGATTTGAAGTGGGAAACAACAACTACATGGAATGCCGGTTTGGATTATGGTTTCCTCAATGGTAGAATCTCCGGAGGTTTTGACTTCTATTTCCGCAAGACAAAAGACTTAATTAACTTCGTCCCTGTATCTGCTTTGTCAAACCTGACAAACTACTTGACCAAGAATATTGGAGATTTGGAAAACGTGGGTGTTGAATTTGAAATCAATACCGTCCCTGTTGAAACAAAAGATTGGCATTGGGAATTGGGTATGAACGTAGCATGGAATAAAAATAAGATTACCCGTTTGAATGCTAATGAAGGAGATAATACAATGGTAGAAAGCAACGGTATCAGCGGTGGTGTGGGTAACATCATCCAATATCAAGCTACAGGGTATCCGACAAACTCTTTCTATGTGTACGAACAAGTATATGATGAAAACGGTAAACCGATAGAGGGTGCTTACGTTGACCGCAACGGGGACGGAAGAATTACCTCTGATGATAGATACCTGACTCGTAAACCTGCTCCGGATGTAACTATGGGCTTTAATACCATGGTAAGCTACAAGAACTGGACACTGGCTGCTTCTGCACATGCCAATATCGGTAACTGGGTATATGACAACGTCTCATCCAACAATGAAATGCTGGCCGACCTGTGGACGAATACCTTCGTAGCCAATCGTGTAACAAGTGCTTTGGATACAAATTTTGAACAGGCTCAGTATTTGTCTGATTACTATCTGCATAATGCTTCATTCTTCAAACTGGACAACGTGACATTAGGTTATACTTTCAAGGATCTGGTAAAAGCCAAAGACCGTAATATGAACTTGAACGTTTATTTCACTGTACAGAATGTCTTTACTATTACGAAGTATGATGGATTGGATCCGGAAATTGCAAACGGTATCGACAATAACCTTTATCCACGCCCCAGAACATTTATGCTGGGTGCTAAAATGAATTTTTAACCAACAACCTACATTAAAAACGAATGAATATGAAGTTATATAAAAAAATATTAGGTATGGTCGTATTGTCGGCAGGTATGCTGACTACGTCTTGCGTGGGAGACTTGGATGTTACTCCAATTGACCCGAACACGAATACGGCTAATTCTGCATTGAATGATGCTTCTGATTTCAGAGCTTTCTTAGCACAATGCTATTGCGGCTTTGCCACAAGTGGTTCTTATGGTCCCAATGGTAATAACAATATTTCGGGTCTGGATGGTGGACAGAGCCAATATTTCCGTGGTCTGTTCCATCTGAACGAATATACAACGGATGAGGCTGTGGTAGGTTGGAATGACCAAACTATCCAAGACTTACACGGAATGGCGTGGACTACTTCCGATACCTTTATTTACGCACTTTATTCGCGTATCTTCTATCAGATTGCCATGTGCAATGAGTTTATCCGTCAGATAAACGCAACTTCGGTTCAGTTCGAAGGCAATACGAAAGAAGAGTTTATTGCAGAGGCACGTACGTTAAGAGCACTTTGCTACTATCATGCCATTGATATGTTTGGAAATGTACCGTTTTCGGATGAAAATGACCCTATCGGTGCTACGCCCGAACGCATCACCCGCGCAGACTTGTTTACGTGGTTAGAAACTGAATTGACAGAACTCACCAGTGATGAAAGCGCTTTGGTTGAAGCCCGTCAAAACGAGTATGGTCGTATTGACAAAGGCGGTGCTCGCATGATTCTTGCCAAACTGTACCTGAATGCAGAAGTCTATACCGGTACACCCCGTTATGACGATTGCGCCACTATCTGTAAGCAAATCCAAAGCAGTGGCTATTCCTTGCATCCTGATTATCAGGAACTGTTCCTTGCCGACAATAACAATTGCACAGACGAAATCATGTTTGCCATTGAACAAGATGGTGTGAACACACAGAGCTATGGTGTAACCAATTTCATCATTTTCGGCGCAACAGGAGGAGATATGCCGGTTGCCGAAGTAGGTATCGGTTCCGGTTGGGGTGGCTTCCGTATGACAGGTGAGTTCTATGATACATTCGCTGCCGGAGATAAGCGCGCCATCTTCTATACAGAAGGACATCAAAAAGAAATTGATGATGTAGCAACCTTTGAACACGGATATGCTTATATGAAATTCAAAAACATCAATAGCGATGGTACTCCGGGACAAAGTACCGGTTTCGTAGATACTGATTTCCCAGTATTCCGCTATGCCGATGCTTTATTGATGTTGGCAGAATGTGCTGTCCGTGGTGCCTCTACAACCAATATGACAGAAGGTGCTAACGCCTTATCACAGGTTCGCCAACGTGCCGGATTATCTGCTGTAACTACTTATACATTAGATGACATCTTGAAAGAACGTGGGTGTGAATTGTACTTGGAGTGCTGGCGCCGTTCAGACTTGATTCGTTTCGGACTCTTTACTTCAAGCAGCTATTTATGGGCATGGAAAGGTGGTTTGAAAGAAGGACGTGGAGTGGATGATCATTATAATCTGTTCCCCATACCGGATAACGACCTGAACGCTAATCCTAATTTAACGCAGAATCCGGGTTATTAATCCTAAATTACGTATGACATTATGAAAAAGATATATTCATTACTTTTCACCGTGGTCGGACTTTTGGCAATGACTTCGTGCAGCGAAGAAACCGATCCGATTTATGTGGCATCCAATGCCACAGCGAGCCAGTTGACTGCAATTAATTCGAGTTACGTGTTGTCGGCAACTAGTTCCGACTTTGCCACCTTCAATTTTACAGAAACAGATTTTGGTGTGAACGTGGCCAAAACTTATGCTTTGGAAGCTTCAATGACTGAAGATTTCGCTTCGTACAACCAATTGGGTACCACTACCACGCCTGCCGACGGTATTACCATAACTGCTGAAACGATGAATTCTCGTATGCTGGCATGGGAAGTGGAACCGGAAACAGCTGCTACCGTTTATTTCCGTGTTCGTGCGGCTGCCATGGATGAATCCTCTCAAGCTACAGCATTAGAGGTATTCTCTAATGTGATTTCTTCATCGATTACACCGTATAGCGGTGAACGAGTTTATCCGTCTGTTTATGTAATAGGCGATTATAGCAGTTGGGGATGGGATACGGCACAGAAACTGTTTAGCTTCAGTGGAGACGAAGTGAACTACGAAGGTGTTGTTGATTTTGGTAGTGCAGCTGCTAATGGATTTAAGATTACCGGTCAAACCAATTGGGATAATGGCAACTATGGTACGGATGGAAGTGCCATCGCTTCGGAAGCTTCCAGCATAACCTTAATCGATGATGGTGGTTCAGGTAACATCTCATGCTATTCGAAACGTTTCTATCGCTTCCAGTTCAATAAGACTACGCTTGTATTGACGATGAATAAAGGTTTCAACCAAATGGGTATCATTGGTTTGAATGGTGATTGGGACAACGATATCGTGATGAACTTTGATGCAGCCACACAACGCTTCTATGCTGATGTGGAAGTAAGTTCAAATACCGAATTCAAGTTCCGTGCTGATGCTGATTGGACATTTAATTATGGTGGTGAAGGTACTTTGACCGAAGGCGGTAACAATATTGCCATATCGGCCGGCAACTACCGTATTTATCTGAATATGAACAATTCAGGTAGCGTTACCTACGAAGCTAATGCCGATGACTATCAAGCTAATTAAAAAACGGGCAATAAGCATTTAAGCATTAAATATTGCTTATTAATTACTAAGTAAGGGATGCATTCCAATGATAAAAAGGGATGCATCCCTTTCCTATTTTCATCCCTTCCCCAGCATAAGATTACCCTCAAAAAGAAAATAACTGCATAGCCCCACGAATATATATGAAATGGCTCACGAATATATATTAAATGACCCACGAATATATAAGAAATTATGGCAGTATATAGCTGACGAAATGTCAGGCCATTATATCATCAGCAGATTCTCGGATGAAGTTTCACCAAAACAGATTGATTATCAATAGTTTGTGGTGAAACCACAAGGTGAAATCAAAAAGGGAGGTGAAAACAAAGATGTTTCACCATATTATACTAATTATCAAACGTTTACATGCAGATGAAAGGGTGAAGGATACTTTAAGAAATGAAGAACGAAGAATGAAGAATTATACATTTAATGATACAAAGAGTTTCTTTAAAGGGGACGCGACGGAACATTAAATGTTATGCCGGATAACATCGTATGTTTTCATCTGAAAGATAGTATGTTACGATGCAAAAGAACGTATGTTTTGCCACTGCAAATTCGTAAACCGGTGGTTTAGAGAGTGTAAACTGGTGGTTTAGGGAGTGTAAACCAGCTGTTTAGCAAGCTAAACAGCCACTTGAAGGAAGCGAAAGTGCTTATCATCTATACCTGCGGTGCATGTCAGCCCCTGTATGTAGGAGAGAGAGTCTGGAGAACAACCGAAGAATAGAAAATAAAAAAGGAGTAGCCGAAACTACTCCTTTATAGGGTCGAAACACCAAAGTCTCCTCCACTAATCAGTTGATACGATACAACAACCAGGCACCCTGAAAATCTTGTCGGTTGGGATATTTAGCCTTGAATGCATCACGTGCGTCGGCAGCCGAAGCTCGGTCATGATAAGTAGCTACAATCACCCGATACATGGCAATATCTGCATTGAATGCAATGGTAGCCTGATAACCTTCCTTGTCCAGAAAATCTTTCAAACTTTCGGCATTGGCTTTCACCGAAAAGCTTCCGGCCACTACATTATAATCTTTCAAAGTGTCCGAACCCGATACCACGGTTACCTTTTCTTCCCGGACACCTGCCGGAGCACTTTCCACGACTTTGGGTGCCGTAGTTACGGGAGTGCTTACTACCGGAGTGACCTCCTCTTGTACAGGAGTTTCCTCTACAGCCTGTGCTGTCTCTGCCAACTCTTGCTTCTTTGCATTTTCGTATGCTTTTTTATAAGCACTTTCACTTGATTTACAAGAAGAGAATGCCACTGCCACACATGCACTCACTCCTAACAACGTCAATTTGTTCATTTTTCTATCACTTTTAAAATTAATAATCCGTTCTTAATAACTGCGGAATACATAGATTGTATCCTCATAATTCAACCGTATACGATGAGATGACAACTCTTCCACCCGGAAGCTGCGCATTTGATTTTCCCAATTAAACCATTTCCGGTAAGCTTCATCATTCGTATTGGGTTCCCACCAATGAATGGTTAAAGAGTCTTCCGCTTCTTCATAGTAACCGTACATGGTCCTATAGGCACCATCCCTCCCCATATAGCTTGTCAGCACAGAGCCTTTCTGGAAACTATAAAAAACGCTGTCTACCTTTTGTACGGAACCATCAGGATACTGATATTCGCGTAGCTGCCACTGACCCATCCATGACGAATTCCAACCATTCGTACAAGACACGCTGCCTAGCAGCATGATCGCTATCCAACCCATTACCCACTTATAATTTTTCATCAGTCATTCTTACATGCTTCTAATTGAAGGACAAAAATACACCGAAGCTATTTGCAAACGGGTTACCACACCGTTAAATATGTTTAAATAGGCAAATATGAACAATAATACCTACTCTCATAAAGAAAAATTAAAAAGATAATTCGTAGTTTTGCAATAAACAATTTAATTATAAGGAGGACAGATTATGAAAGGACTTAACGTATTAGCCGCATTCCTCGGCGGAGCAGCCGTAGGTGCTACATTAGGGATCTTATTTGCTCCCGAAAAGGGAGAGGACACGCGTGCGAAGATTGCAGAAATCTTACGTAAGAAAGGTATCCGTCTGAACCGTGCTGAAATGGACAACCTGGTGGACGAGATTGCTGCAGAAATGAAAAACGAAGTTGCTGAATAAATGCAACCCCAATCCAACAGCGCCATCATGTTTTCGACTGATCAAAGTATAGAAAGTTTGCAGCAACTGTTTGTTGAAGTGAAAAAATATCTGTCGTTACAGAAGCAATACACTCAACTGGAAATTGCTGAAAAACTGACCGTCTTGCTTTCGACACTCATCCTCATACTGATTGTTATTATTTTGAGCATGGTGGCGCTGTTCTATTTGTCATTCACCATTGCTTACCTGTTGGCTCCCGTATTGGGAAGCTTGCTGCTCAGTTTTGCACTGATTACGTGTTTCATCGTCCTTTTGGCCATCGTCGTTGTCCGATTCCGAAAAAGTTTGATCATCAACCCCATGGCCAGATTCATTGCCAATTTATTCATTTCTAATCCCAACAAAAATGAACAACCCAGGCAATAACCCTCTCATACATCATGCGCCTGCCACATTGGAAGACATCCGCCAATTAAAACAACAGGCTCTCACCGAACTTCAACAGCAGAAGAAGGTTGTGGCAAAGTCAGCACATCAACTTTTAGCCCCCTTAACACCGGCCGTTAAGAAAGGGAATGCGCTTACACGTGCTTTCAATACAGGTATGATGGCCTTTGACGGTGTAGTCATGGGAATAAAACTTATCCGAAAACTGAAAAAAGCATTCAAGTAATTATTCAACTTTCGTAAGCTCAAGTCCGTGGACATGTTTTTCTTGGCACATTGGCTTATAAATCGGGATTTATAGCTACCTTTGTACCCTGAAAACAAATATTTCATTATGATCACCATAGAACAGCTGAAAGACATTAAGGACCGTACAGAGGCGTTGAACCGCTATCTGGACATCGACGGCAAGAAAATTCAAGTGGAAGAAGAACAATTGCGCACGCAGGCACCCGGCTTTTGGGATGACCAGAAGGCAGCCGAAGCGCAAATGAAAAAAGTAAAAGGTTTGCAACAATGGATTCATGGATATCAGGAAGTAAAGACCCTATCCGATGAGTTGCAACTGGCTTTTGATTTCCACAAGGACGAATTGGTGACCGAAGAGGAAGTGGACGAGGCATACAATAAAGCATTGGCTGCCGTTGAAGCATTGGAACTGAAAAACATGTTGCGCGATGAAGCCGACCAAATGGATTGCGTACTCAAAATAAATTCCGGTGCCGGAGGTACGGAGAGTCAGGATTGGGCCAGCATGTTGATGCGTATGTATTTGCGCTATGCCGAAACACACGGCTACAAAGCCGTAATTGCCAACCTGCAAGAAGGTGACGAGGCCGGCATCAAGACTTGTACCATCGAAATCAGCGGCGATTATGCGTATGGCTATTTGAAAGGAGAGAACGGAGTGCATCGTTTGGTGCGTGTATCTCCCTACAACGCTCAAGGAAAGCGCATGACTTCATTTGCTTCTGTGTTCGTCACGCCTCTGGTGGATGACACCATTGAAGTGAACATTGAACCAGCACGCATTTCTTGGGATACATTCCGAAGCGGCGGTGCAGGTGGTCAGAATGTGAACAAAGTAGAATCGGGCGTACGTCTGCGCTATCAATACAAAGACCCTTATACCGGTGAAGAAGAAGAAATCCTCATTGAGAACACCGAGACGCGCGACCAGCCGAAAAACCGTGAGAATGCTCTCCGCCTACTCCGCTCCATGCTGTATGACAAAGAGATGAAACACCGCATGGCCGAGCAAGCCAAGATTGAAGCCGGCAAGAAAAAGATTGAATGGGGTTCGCAGATACGTAGCTACGTGTTCGATGACCGCCGCGTGAAAGACCATCGCACCAACTACCAGACCAGTGATGTCAATGGAGTAATGGACGGTAAGATAGATGGCTTTGTCAAAGCCTATTTGATGGAATTTGCCGGACAGGGAGAAGCATAAGCTATCCCTGCCCTATCCCCAAATAAGCCTTGAACCGCTCCACATCCGTATTTAGGATGAGCGATTCGGGGAAATCGGTTTCGGCAAGCAGTTCGAGTGCATATTCGTATTGGGCTATATCAAAAGAAATATGAGCGTCGCTCCCCAGGATAATGGGCACTTCATACCGCTTGCATAAATGAAGAATCTCCAAATTGTTGGGACGGGCTTCCACTTTATGGCGGCAAGGCCGCAAGGAACTGTTATTAATTTCGAGCAACGTGTGATGTTCTTTAGCCGCACGAACAATCGGTTCGAAAAGCAATTTTGCCGTTCCATCGCCCGGATGGCTGATGATGTGAATGTACGGATGGGCGATGGCATTCAGCATTCCTTGCGTATTTTCTTCCGGAGTACCCTGCTGATAACAAAGTGAATGAATGCCAGCAATGCGTAAGTCAAGCATCTCCATATAAGGCTCATCCAAATCCAAATGACCTTCCCCGTCGAGGATATTGATTTCTGCCCCCATCAACAATTCGATGCCATACATACGGCGTGGCACTACATGCAGATTGCGAAAGTAAATCAAGTCACAAGTACCGGGTATACCGGGAGTATGTTCGGTAATTCCTAAGACTTTCAGTCCTTTATCGGCCGCAGCTTGCGCCATTTCCTGTAAACTGCTATAAGCATGGCCACTGGCCACGGTATGTGTATGTACATCTAATTCTATTTTCATACTTATTGGATAAGAATAATGATTATTTGTCTACATCGGATCGACATCATAGTATACAATGAGCGATTTAAATCGATCTTCCGCCACCATTTCTCTTTGCACTTGTACCAATAATTCGCGAGCGCGAGCCATCGGTGCTTGAATCTCTATTTTCAATACCATTTTGCGGATAAACAAGGTTTGTATACGGGCTACGGGAGGTTTATCTGGTCCTAATACGCGTTGCCCGAATACGGCTCGCAACTTGGTTGCCATTGTCTGTGCCATGACATCCAACAGGGCCTCGTTACGGTTTTTCAAGTAAACATACACCAAACGACAATAAGGAGGATAACGAAAGAGTTGACGCTCGGCTAATTGACCTGCCACCATACCCTCGAAATCGTTGTGTATCACCTGAGGAATAATGGGATGATCGATACTCTTGGTTTGTAAGATGACACATCCCCGTTTGTTTTTCCGTCCGGCTCTGCCTGCCACTTGAGCCATCAGTTGGAAAGCCCGTTCATAAGCACGGAAATCGGGATAGTTGAGCATGGTGTCGGAATTGAGGATACCTACCACACTGACATGATCGAAGTCCAATCCCTTGGATACCATTTGTGTACCTATTAAGATGTCGGTCTTTCCTTGCTCAAAGTCGGCTATAATCCGTTCATAGGCCGACCGCGTACGAGTGGTATCCAAATCCATACGGGCTACGCGGGCCTCGGGAAAGAGTTCTTTGATATCGTCCTCTATCTTTTCGGTTCCGAAACCACGATGACGCAAGTCTACCCCTTCACAAGCCGGACATTGGCGAGGTACCGGCATGGTGTAGCCACAATAATGGCACGTCAGCATGTTCAGACCTTTATGATAAGTCAGACTGACATCACAATTTTGACACTTAGGCACCCAACCGCACGTATGACACTCAATCATGGGAGCAAAGCCGCGTCGATTCTGAAAAAGAATGACTTGCTCTTTTTGCTCCAAAGCCTGGCGAATATGTTGCAATAGCAAGGGCGAGAAAGGTCCCTTCATGCGCTTCGTCCGTTGCAGTTCTTTAATATCTACCGGAATAATTTCAGGTAACTGGATTTCTTTATACCGTTTCTTTAATTCTACCAAGGCATACTTCCCGCCTTCCGTAGCATTGTACCAACTCTCTACACTGGGCGTAGCTGTGCCCAACAAAGTTTTGGCACCATACAAGGAAGCCAATACAATAGCCGCGTTGCGGGCATGATAGCGAGGAGCCGGATCTTGCTGTTTGTAAGTATTCTCATGTTCTTCGTCTACAATGACCAATCCCAAGCGGGCAAAAGGCAAGAAAACCGAGGAGCGCACTCCTAATATAATGTCGTAAGGCCGGTCGGACAACTGCTTTTGCCAGACTTCCACCCGCTCGGCATCCGGATACTTGGAGTGATATACCCCCAGTCGTTCCCCGAATACCCGTCTTAACCGTTCAGTTATCTGAGTGGTCAGGGCTATTTCGGGCAACAAATAAAGGACTTGTTTGCCCTGACGCAGGGTTTCCGCCATCAGGTGTATATAAATTTCAGTCTTTCCACTGGCTGTAACGCCATAAAGCAGGCAGACGTTTTTCTTCTGGAAGGCAGCTAATATTCCCTCGTAAGCTTCCTGCTGAAAGGCATTCAAAACACGCAGCGAAGAGGTGGCTTGCACACCGCGAGACAGACGTCCGACCTCCTCCTCGTAAACTTCAAAGACTCCTCGCTCCACCAAAGCATTGAATACGGCAGGAGTAGCTCCACTACGTTTCAGTAACTCAGCCTTCGATACCTCTTTAGCGTTATCCTTTCCCAGGCAACCCGAGCATTCAATATACTTCATTAATAAGTCCAATTGCTTGGGCGCCCGTCGTTGCAGTTCGTCGAAAAAGATGTGCAGGCGATGTTCGTTGCGGGCAGCTTCGCTCAACCGTACCCGGATTTCAGTTTTAGGCTTGTAAGTGCGTTTCAATTCTTCTTTGACGCATATAGCCTCTTTCTCCAATAACGATTTGACAACAGATAAAACATTTTTCAACCCGCTTTCTTTCTCCAGTTTAGTTACGGTCTGCTCCGGGTCTACGCTCAATAAATCCCATATCTTTTGTTCACGTTCGCTTAATCGTTCGGTCACTTCAAAATCCGGGTTGTACACCACGATGGTTTCGCTTTCCAGTTTCAACCCAGATGGCAATGCCGCTTTGTACACATCACCTTGTGTACACAAATAATAATCGGCTAGCCATTCCCAAAACGTAAACTGTACAGGTAGCAATATCGGGTTGGTATCGAGTACGGCCGACACTTCTTTCACTTCATATTTACTCGGCTTCAGGTAATGTACATTATATACAATTCCTGTATAATACTTCTTTTTGCCGAAAGGGACAACTACCCTGCATCCTCTTTGTACTTCGGTTGCTCCTTCTTCCGGCAGGGCATACGTAAAGTGAGCACGCAAGGGCAAAGGCAATATGACATCAACAAACTTCTCCATCGTGCGGCAAAGATACGAAGTTTGAGGAAGAAAAAGGCCTACTTAGAACAAATAGGCCAATGAAACTTGCCATGTCCGGTACTTGGAATCTACATCTCCGGCATTCTTCAATTTGAAACTATCACCTAACGGAATGTTATAATTGACTCCAAGCTGCAGATGACGAAATAGCTTCAAACCGGCACCGACATTCAGGCTGACCAGTTTTTTCTTGGCTTCCAACTCCCTGATATCTATATCCTTAAAATTAAAATAGAAATCCGGTCCGGCCGCAATGAATACACCTAGCATACTGCCTAAGCCAATGGTATACTTCAAATTAATAGGAATATCGACCCCCTGCTGTTTATACTCACCTTCACCTCTCTGCGAATAAAGCAAGGACGCATCCAGTCCCAAACCTATAATAGGAATCGTCGCCTCCACCATCGGACCGATAAAAAAACCGGTTGTATTGTCTTTCACACCTTCGAAGCTCGAATCCAACTTAGACAAGTTCAGTCCACCTTTCACACCCCATCCGAAAAACTGCGCCTGTGCAGGCATAGTTGCCATCAAACAGCACATAGTCAGCAAAATAACACCAATTACTTTCTTCATAACCTAAGTCTTTAATTAAAGTTTTGGCCAAATATATGCAAAATATTCCATAAAAAAGAAACAAGTTATCATAAAACGTATTACTTTTGCAACGCAAACTAGGGAAAGATGCCGGAGTGGTCGATCGGGCCGCACTCGAAATGCGGTGAACGGGCAACTGTTCCCAGGGTTCGAATCCCTGTCTTTCCGCTGATAAAATACCATAAAGAAGACCTTGATAGGAATTAAGCGTAAAAAACTTAATTCCTATTTTTTTGTTTGAAAAGGCAGATTTATATTATCTTTGCAGATATTAATAACTTCATGAAGGTATGAAAAAGAGCACTTTATTGCAAGAATTTAAATCGTTTGCTTTAAAAGGCAATGTAGTGGACATGGCTGTCGGCGTTATCATCGGTAGTGCGTTCGGCAAAATTGTCTCTTCATTAGTAGCAGATATCATTATGCCTCCTATCGGTCTGCTGATTGGCGGAGTAAATTCCACTGACCTCAAGTGGGTTATGAAACCTGCTATAGTGGAAAATGGGGAAGAAGTAGCCGCTGCCGTCACATTAAATTATGGCAATTTCTTACAAGTAACATTCGACTTCCTGATCATTGCCTTTTCTATCTTTCTATTTGTTCGACTAATTTCGCGCCTCACTACCCGTAAAAAAACAGAAACGCCAGCGGCACCGCCTGCTCCTACCAAGGAAGAAATGTTGCTGACCGAGATCCGCGATTTGCTAAAAAGCAAATAAATGGTTATTTTTGCACATTAATTAATCTATTAGAAAGTTATATGCAAGAAAAGATTATCATTCTCGACTTTGGTTCGCAGACAACGCAACTCATCGGTCGCCGCATCCGTGAACTAAATGTCTATTGCGAAATTGTACCTTACAACAAATTCCCCAAAGATGACGACAGCGTAAAAGGAGTCATTCTATCGGGAAGCCCTTTCTCGGTGTATGACCAAAGCGCTTTCCGAATTGACTTAAGCGAAATCCGAGGAAAATACCCCATTCTTGGTATTTGTTACGGTGCCCAATTCATTTCTTACAGTAATGGTGGAAAGGTAGAATCGGCCGGAACCCGTGAATACGGACGTGCTCATCTGAATACGTTTGCCAAAGACAATGTACTGTTTAAGGGCGTGCGCGAACATACGCAAGTGTGGATGAGTCATGGAGACACGATTACGGCCATTCCCGACAATTTCCAAATCATAGCCTCGACCGATAAAGTACAAATAGCTGCTTATCAAATCAAGGGAGAGCAGGTATGGGGGGTACAGTTCCATCCGGAAGTATATCATAGCGAAGATGGAACGCAGCTTCTGAAAAACTTTGTAGTTGACGTATGTGGTTGCCATCAAAGTTGGAGCGCTTCTTCATTTGTAGATACCACGGTGGCTGAATTAAAAGAGCAGGTTGGTAACGACCGGGTCATTCTCGGACTGAGCGGTGGAGTAGATTCTTCCGTAGCAGCCGTATTGCTTCATCGGGCTATCGGTAAAAATCTGACCTGTATCTTTGTGGATCACGGCCTGCTGCGGAAGGATGAATTTAAGAATGTGTTGCATGACTACGAATACCTGGGACTGAATGTAATCGGAGTGGATGCCAGTGAAAAGTTCTTTAAAGACCTGGAAGGCGTGACCGATCCGGAAAAGAAGCGCAAAATCATCGGACGAGACTTTGTAGAAGTATTCAATGCTGAAGCACGTAAGATTACCGATGCTAAATGGTTGGCACAAGGTACCATCTACCCCGACCGCATCGAGAGTCTGAACATTACCGGCAAAACCATCAAGAGCCATCACAACGTGGGAGGCTTACCCGAAGAGATGCACCTGCAACTGTGCGAACCGCTGAAATGGTTGTTCAAGGATGAAGTCCGCCGCGTGGGACGCGAGTTAGGCATCCCCGAACATCTCATCGGTCGTCATCCTTTCCCCGGTCCCGGATTGGCTGTACGTATTTTGGGAGACATTACCCGTGAAAAAGTACAAATCTTGCAAGAAGCTGATGACATCTTTATTCGTGGTTTGCGCGATTGGAAGACAACGGATGCTTCCGGTAAGGAAAGCAGCCTATACGAACAAGTATGGCAAGCCGGTGTAGTTTTGCTTCCTGTACAGTCGGTTGGAGTCATGGGCGATGAACGTACTTACGAACGTGCAGTAGCTTTGCGTGCCGTAACTTCTACCGATGCCATGACAGCCGACTGGGCCCATCTGCCTTATGAGTTCCTAGCCAAAGTGTCGAATGACATCATCAACAAGGTAAAAGGAGTGAACCGCGTCACCTATGACATCTCCTCCAAACCACCTTCGACCATCGAATGGGAGTAAAATCCTACGTTTTAAAACCTTATTTTCAATAGCCTCAACTCCGAAAGAGTTGGGGCTATCTTATTCATTATCATATAGTATAACGCGAATTCGATATAAGTATCCTATACACTCCTGCGTTAATCAAGACTATCCCGCTGCTTTCACGTCCCTTTCGTGCTACCCCAGTTCTCCCTTTGCGCTACCTTGATATTGTCTCTAAGCCTTAGAGTGAATGCCTCTAAGCCTTAGAGTGAGTGTCTCTAAGCCTTGGAGCGAATGTCTCTAAGCCTTGGAATATATATCGAGATAGCGCAGAAGGAGGACCAAAGCAGTGAAAAACATATTCAAAAACAAAAATCACAATAGAATTCATCTTATAAAAAACATAGCAAGTCAAATCATTCATATAGTTCATTAGATCTTAACCAATATAATAATTTAAAATATAATACACTATAAACAATAACAAAAAGAAAGATAATAATCAATTTTACTATCAAATAGAAATATTCAAATTCAACAGAATATTTTTCTCACATTATTTAGCCGACGAATAGCACATATTGAAATATATTTCATAATTTTGCAAGCAAATAGAAAGCAATTTGCAGATATAAACATTAAAAAGAAACAACCAGCAAATGAAAGAGGAGTTTTTTATCAAGATGAAAAGCAAAATTGATGTACAAAATCAGCAGTCCAATGCAAGCCTCTATGATGCAGCAAACGAACACGACGCTTGCGGAGTAGGCATGATCGTTGACATCCACGGGAACAAATCGCATGAATTGGTTGACTCTGCCCTACGAGTCCTGGAGAACATGAAACACAGAGGAGCTGAAGGTGCCGATAACAAGACGGGTGACGGAGCAGGAATCATGCTGCAAATACCTCATGAATTTATCTTATTACAAGGTATTCCCGTACCGGAAAAAGGAAAATACGGAACCGGTCTCGTCTTCCTGCCGAAAGAGAAACAGGAACAGGATGCCATTTTAAGCATTATCATAGAAGAAGTGGAGCGTGAAGGACTGACACTGATGCACCTGCGCACCGTACCCGTCAACTCAAGTGTACTGGGAAAAAGCGCACTAGAAACAGAACCGGACATCAAACAGTTGTTCATTACCGGTAACCCGGCGAAGGGGAACCTGGACCGTACGCTCTACATTATCCGCAAAAAGATTGAGAAACGAGTTCACCATAAAGACTTTTACATCGTATCCCTGTCGAGCAAGAACATTATATATAAAGGTATGTTGTCGTCTACTCAGGTTCGTGAATACTTCACAGACTTGACACAACCCTATTTCACCAGTGGACTGGCTATCGTACACTCTCGTTTCAGTACCAACACTTTCCCGACTTGGAGCTTGGCACAACCTTTCCGTTTGCTGGCTCATAATGGCGAAATCAATACTATCCGGGGAAACAGAGGTTGGATGGAAGCACGCGAAAGCGTACTTTCAACCCCGGAATTAGGTCACGTAAAAGATATTCGTCCCATCATACAACCTAACATGAGTGACAGTGCTTCCTTAGACAACGTGTTGGAATTCTTTGTCATGTCCGGATTGAGCCTCCCCCATGCCATGGCCATGCTCGTGCCGGAGTCATTCAACGACAAAAACCCGATTAGCGAAGACCTGAAAGCCTTCTACGAATACCATTCCATCCTGATGGAACCTTGGGATGGTCCGGCTGCTCTGCTTTTCAGTGACGGGCGTTATGCAGGAGGCATGCTCGACCGTAACGGCCTGCGTCCGGCTCGTTATCTCATTACGCATAACGACATCATGGTCGTGGCCAGTGAAGCAGGTGTTATCAACTTCGAACCGGAAACCATCAAAGAAAAAGGACGTTTGCAACCGGGAAAGATTTTACTTGTTGATACGCAAGAAGGGAAAATATATTATGACGGCGAACTGAAAGAGCAATTGGCCACGGCCAAGCCCTATCGCCAATGGTTATCGGCCAACCGCATTGAGCTGCACACCTTGAAAAGCGGGCGAAAAGTGGAGCATACCGTCAATGATTACGAACGGAAGTTGCGTGCCTTCGGCTATACACGCGAGGATGTAGAGCGAATCATCACCCCCATGTGTACCTCCGGAGCCGAGCCTACGGCCTCTATGGGCAATGACACACCCTTGGCTATACTTTCCGAGAAGCCTCAGCTATTGTTCAACTATTTCCGCCAACAATTTGCTCAAGTAACGAACCCGGCCATTGACCCTATCCGTGAAGAGCTGGTGATGTCACTCATCGAATACATCGGAGCTGTCGGGACAAATATTCTGATGCCAAACGAAAGCCATTGTAAAATGGTACGTCTACCTCATCCGATTCTGAACAACACCAGTCTCGACATTTTGTGCAACATACGCTACAAAGGCTTTAATACCATCAAACTACCCATGTTGTTCGAAACGGCACGAGGCAAGGCCGGCTTACAGGAAGCTCTGGCCGAGTTATGCAAGAATGCCGAACAGGCCGTGATAGACGGAGCTAACTATATTATCCTGTCCGACCGAGATATTGATGCGACTCATGCCGCCATTCCCTCCTTGTTGGCCATCAGTGCCGTACACCATCATCTGATAGCCGTACAAAAGCGGGTGCAAACCGCCTTGATTGTAGAAAGCGGCGAAATACGTGAGGTGATGCATGCAGCGCTGTTGTTAGGCTACGGGGCAAGTGCCATTTGTCCGTACATGGCCTTTGCCGTACTGGATGAATTGGTCAAAAAAGGCGATATCCAAATGAATTATGAGACAGCAGAAAAGAACTATATCAAAGCCATCTGCAAAGGATTGTTCAAAATCATGAGCAAGATGGGTATCAGCACCATCCGTTCATACAGGGGAGCCAAAATATTCGAAGCTGTCGGTTTAAGCGAAGAATTGCTTAAAGCCTACTTCGGAACTGCCACCTCATCCATTGGCGGCATCAGGCTCGAAGAAATTGCCAAAGACTATATACGTTTCCACGATGAGGGTTTTGCTACGAGTGAAGTACAACCCCTACTTCCCTACACGGGACAAATGTCCTATCGCAAAGACGGAGAAAAACATGCATGGAATCCGGAAACTATCAGTGCGCTGCAATTAGCCACCCGTTTAGAGAGTTATAGCAAATTTAAGGAATTCACCCACAGCGTAGATGAAAAAGAAAGCCCCATCTTTCTACGTGATTTCTTCCGCTTTAAACGGAATCCCATCCCTATCGAACAAGTGGAGCCTGTGGAAGAGATTGTAAAGCACTTTGTCACAGGGGCTATGTCTTTCGGCTCCATTAGTAAAGAAGCTCACGAAGCAATGGCTTTGGCCATGAACGAACTGGGTACACGGAGCAATACCGGTGAGGGGGGAGAGGACAACGCCCGTTTCCATGAGACTTTCGAAGGCATCTCCTTATCCAGCAAGACTAAGCAAGTGGCTTCGGGACGCTTTGGAGTAACTACCGAATACCTGGTCAATGCACAGGAGATACAAATTAAAGTAGCACAGGGTGCCAAACCGGGCGAAGGTGGTCAGTTACCCGGGTTTAAAGTAAATGACATCATTGCCAAAACACGTCATTCCATTCCGGGTATCTCCTTGATTTCACCCCCACCCCACCATGACATTTATTCCATTGAGGATTTGGCCCAACTCATCTTCGACCTAAAAAATGTCAATCCACGTGCAGCAATTAGTGTCAAATTGGTGGCAGAGAGTGGCATCGGAACCATAGCAGCAGGTGTAGCAAAAGCCAAAGCCGACCTCATCGTAATTTCGGGTGTAGAAGGAGGTACAGGAGCTTCGCCTGCATCCTCTATCCGCTATGCAGGAATTTCTCCCGAAATCGGACTTAGCGAAACGCAACAAACCTTAGTATTAAACGGATTGCGAGGACAAGTACGATTGCAAACAGATGGTCAGCTTAAAACCGGACATGACGTCATTAGCATGGCTTTACTAGGAGCCGAAGAGTTTGGATTTGGAACAGCTATTCTGATTGTTTTGGGATGTGTAATGATGCGTAAATGCCATTCTAACACCTGCCCGGTGGGAGTGGCCACTCAAGATCCACAATTGCGTCAACACTTCAGAGGACATTACAAATACATCGTGAACTATTTCCGTTTTCTGGCACAGGAAGTACGAGAGTATTTGGCTGAAATGGGGTTCACCCACTTATCGGACATCATAGGACGTACCGACTTGATAGAAATCAAACAAGCTGAGACAGGAAGTAAGGCCACTCTATTAGATTTCAGCCGCATCCTGCATAAAATAAATAATGACAGTGCATTGCATCACACATGCGAACAAAAACACGATATTGAACAAGTGAAAGATGTTGCCATACTGGCCGCTGCACAAGATGCACTACTTCAACGCAAAGAAGTTTCTTTGGAATATGCCATAGGCAATACGGACCGTTCCGTTGGTGCCATGTTGTCGGGAGCAGTAGCCTCCCGCTATGGAAACGAAGGACTTCCGGATGACACCATACGCATCAAATTTAAAGGTTCGGCCGGACAGAGTTTCGGAGCATTCTTGGCTCACGGCATCAGCTTCAAGCTAGAAGGAGAAGCCAATGACTATCTAGGCAAGGGACTCAGTGGTGGACATATTTCGGTGTTGCCTCCTGTCAGGAGCAATTTCGAAGCCGAACAAAATACCATCGTCGGCAATACACTGCTTTATGGGGCTACGAGTGGCGAGGTGTACATCAACGGACGTGCAGGTGAACGATTCGCCGTACGAAATTCAGGTGCCATAGCCGTTGTAGAAGGTGTAGGCGACCATTGTTGTGAATACATGACAGGAGGACGGGTAGTCGTACTGGGCAGTACAGGACGTAACTTCGCAGCCGGCATGAGCGGAGGAGTAGCCTATGTGTGGGATAAAGACCATACTTTCGATTACTTCTGCAATATGGAAATGGTGGAGCTATCCCTACTGGAAGACGCCACAGCACGCAAAGAGCTGCACGAACTTGTCCGACAACATTATCTGTACACCGGATCCAAACTGGCTCGAACCATGCTCGACAACTGGGCACGCTACATCGAGGACTTCATCCAGGTGACTCCTATCGAATACAAAAAGGTGTTGGCCGAAGAACAAATGCGCAAGCTGCAACAAAAGATTGCAGAAGTTCAACGAGACTATTAACCAATTAAAAGAATCTTCATCACTATATTATGGGAAATCCGAAAGCATTCCTCAGCATACCCCGGCAAGAAGCCGGATACAGACCGATACACGACCGTATCAATGACTTCAGCGAAGTTGAACAAACCCTCAATACGAGCGACCGGAAGCAACAGGCTTCGCGGTGCATGGATTGTGGCGTGCCCTTCTGCCATTGGGCCTGTCCATTAGGAAACCGGCCTCCCGAATTTCAGGATGCCATGTATCGAGGAAAATGGGAAATGGCCTATCAGATATTGGCACAGACCAACGACTTTCCCGAGTTCACAGGACGAATCTGCCCGGCTTTATGCGAAAAGGCTTGTGTGCTGAAACTGAGTATTGATGCACCCGTTACTATAAGAGAAGACGAAGCCGCCGTCATAGAAGCTGCCTTTCGGGAAGGCTACATTCGCCCCCGAAGTTATAAACGAAATGGCAAAAAAGTAGCTATCATCGGCTCTGGGCCTGCCGGATTGGCCGCAGCCAATCAGTTGAATCAACGCGGATATACAGTGACCGTGTTCGAGAAACTCGAATACATCGGCGGGTTGCTCCGCTTCGGTATACCGAACTTCAAGTTGAGCAAACCTATCATCGACCGTCGCATACGAATCATGGAGCAAGAAGGCATTACCTTCAGCCCACAGACGGAAGTAGACCTCAATCATCTGCCCGAAGGATTCGATGCTTATTGCATCTGCACCGGAGCCCCTCAGGCACGAGACCTCGACATACCCGGAAGAGAACTGAAAGGTATCCACTTTGCCATGGAAATGCTAGCCCAACAGAACCGCATCGTGATGGGACAGACACCCTCTCGCGAAGACCGCATCTCCGCCAAGGGAAAACACGTGCTTGTCATTGGTGGAGGAGATACGGGAAGCGACTGCATCGGCACGAGCAACCGACAACAAGCAGCCAGCGTCACCCAGATAGAAATCATGCCACAGCCTCCCGTAGGATACAATCCGGCCACCCCTTGGCCTCAGTGGCCTCAAGTGCTACGCACCAGCAGCAGCCATGAAGAAGGATGCATCCGACGTTGGAGTTTGGTTTCCAACCGCTTCATAGGTAAAAATGGACATGTATCCGGGGTGGAAGTAGAAGAAGTGGAATGGATATCCAGTACCGATGGAGGTCGCCCCACCATGCGCCCGACGGGCAAGAAGGAAATCATAAAAGCCGACTTAGTGTTATTGGCCATGGGATTCCTCAAACCAGAGCATCCCCAACTCCCAGCCAATGCCTTCCTGGCAGGCGACGCAGCCACAGGAGCCAGTCTGGTAGTGAAATGCATAGCCGGTGGAAGAAAAGCAGCAGAAGACATCGACCGGTATCTCAGTCAATCAACCAAATAATTCATCATCAACCCTTAAAAAACCTACAATTATGTGTGGAATTACAGCCATCTTCCAGATAAAAAAGCAAACTAAAGAATGGAGAGAAAAAGCCCTGGCCATGTCCAAGAAAATTCGCCACCGGGGCCCGGATTGGAGTGGCATCTATGCCGGAGGCTCGGCCATACTGGCTCACGAACGCCTCTCCATCGTAGATCCGGGAAGTGGACGCCAACCTCTCTACTCACCCGACCGGAAACAAATACTTGCCGTCAATGGAGAGATATACAATCATCGGGACATCCGCAAGACTTACGAAGGGAAATATCCCTTTCAGACAGGCAGTGATTGTGAAGTCATTTTAGCCCTCTATAGGGAAAAAGGCATCCATTTTCTGGAAGACTTGAACGGGATATTCGCATTCGCCCTTTACGATGAAGAGAAAGATGAATACCTCATTGCCCGTGACCCTATCGGCGTAATTCCACTTTATATAGGCTTCGATGCCGATGGTACGGTATATTGTGCCAGTGAGCTGAAAGCACTCGAAGGGTTTTGCGAACGATATGAACCTTTTCTGCCCGGGCATTATTATTGGAGTCGTGAAGGGAAAATGACCCGTTGGTATCAACGCGATTGGACAGACTATGAAACCGTAAAGGACAACCCGGCTTCGCACGCCCAACTACGTCAGGCACTGGAGGAAGCCGTCCGACGCCAACTGATGTGCGATGTGCCTTATGGAGTGCTGCTCTCCGGCGGGCTGGACAGCTCCATCATATCGGCTGTGGCCAAGCTCTATGCAGCCCGACGAGTGGAAACCGACGGAAGTAAAGCCGCCTGGTGGCCCCAACTGCACTCCTTTGCCATCGGCCTGAAAGGAGCTCCCGACTTGCAAAAGGCACGCGAAGTGGCCGAACACATCGGTAGTGTCCATCACGAAATCCACTATACGCTACAGGAAGGACTGGATGCCATACGGGATGTCATTTACTACATCGAGACCTACGATGTAACCACCGTACGCGCTTCTACCCCCATGTATCTGTTGGCAAGAGTCATCAAAAGCATGGGCATCAAGATGGTACTTAGTGGTGAAGGAGCCGACGAAGTATTCGGTGGCTATCTTTACTTCCACAAAGCGCCTAACGCGCAAGCCTTTCATGAAGAAACCGTGCGCAAGTTGTCCAAGCTCCATCTTTATGACTGCCTGCGTGCCAACAAATCATTGGCAGCCTGGGGAGTAGAAGGGCGTGTACCATTCCTCGACAAAGAGTTTCTCGATGTAGCTATGCGTCTTAATCCTTCTGCCAAGATGTGCCCCGGGAAAACCATCGAAAAGAAAATCTTACGCGAAGCCTTTGCCGACTTATTGCCCGACAGCGTAGCCTGGCGGCAAAAAGAACAATTCAGCGACGGCGTAGGATATAGCTGGATCGACACATTACGAGAGATGACTTCCCAAGCCGTGAGCGATGAGCAGATGGCCGATGCTGCCCGTCGCTTCCCCATCCACACCCCGATGAACAAAGAAGAATACTACTACCGGAGCATCTTCGAAGAATACTTCCCCAGCGAAAGCGCCGCCCGCAGTGTGCCCAGTGTACCCAGCGTAGCTTGCTCTACGGCCGAGGCGCTTGCATGGGATGCTTCCTTCCAAGGGAAAAATGAACCCAGCGGACGTGCCGTAGCAGGGGTACATGAAGAGGCTTATTGACCCTGCTATGCACCCTGAACTCCATCCGGACGTCAGGGAATATGAATCAGTTTGTGAGTCTGAAGGCTCAGCCTCCATCGGGGATGATGCATCACACAAGCTACCGTCTCTGCCGTATTCTGACACGAACAAGGTTGCAAGAAAAAATGAGTGGCAGGCAATTGTTCATAAGGAGCAAGTTCCTGCCCCTCATATACAACCTTGACTTCGTCCATACGACCTATTCTCAAAACACCACCCTGCTTGGGCGAACAAGTCACCCAGTCGATACCCAGAGGCAAAGGACGGGTGCCGTTCGTCTCGATACAAACATACTTACCGGCCCGGTGCAACCCGTCTATCAACTCCTCATCTATCCAAAGCGAAGGCTCTCCACCGGTCAGGATAACCATGTGCGCCGGATACTTCACCACCTCTGCCAGAATCTGCTCATCCGACATCTCTACCCCTTCTTCGTGTAACGTATCGCAAAAAGAACACTTCAAGTTGCAACCGGAGAAACGGATGAACACCGCCGGAGTACCCGTATGATACCCTTCACCCTGCAAGCTATAAAATATTTCGTTAATCTTTCTCATAGATAGCCATGTTTCCCTCAGACTCTTGTACTTCCACCTTGAAGCAAGCAGGTATCTGCTCGCACACCCATCGGGCTATGTTCTCTGCCGTAGGATTGAAAGGCAATACTTCGTTCAGGTTCTGATGGTCGAGCCGGCCTTTCACGACTTGCTTGATGTGACTGAAATCGACAACCATACCATCGGCATTCAACTCATGCGAACGGCAATAAACGGTGATTATCCAATTGTGACCGTGCAGATGCTCACACTTGCTGGGATAAGAAAGGCTCAGGCTATGGGAAGCCGACACCTCCATACGCTTAACAACTATATACATACGAATTTCATTATAAATCTTTTGCATCTAATGTCACCTCAATGCGAGGGCAAAGTTATAAAATTCTTCGCTATTTTTCCTACTTTTGCACCATGAAACTCCTCTATACACTATCAGGAAGCATCGCATTAGCATTGGGAGTAACGGGCATCTTCGTACCGCTACTGCCCACTACCCCTTTTCTCTTACTGGCTGCTGCCCTTTATTTCCGTGGCTCACCCCGATTGTACGAATGGCTATTAAGCCGCAAACGATTAGGACCTTACATCCGGCAGTTCCGCGAGGACAAGGCCATCCCTCTGCGAGGCAAAGTCATCGCCGTGTCGAGCACTTGGCTTACCCTACTCTATGGCGTCTTCTTCCTTGTGCCTCAAGTAGGACTTAAATTGCTCCTGATAGCCTTGGCCGGAGGAATCACTTACCACATTCTGTCGTTCAAGACATTGAAAGCAGGGAAAGATACAGGGAGTGAGGTGAAAGATGCGTGAAAGGTGAATCTTTCACCACATATAGCTAATATTCAGCAAATTAAAGCCTGGTGAAAGCGTGAAGGCATATCACAGAAAAAAAAAAATAAAAAGGACTGGCAAAGAAGGGAATTCATCGCATTTGAGCACTTTAAATGAGCCCATCACTTTCATTAAATGTGCCGACCCATTACATTGAATGAAATGTAATGCGTGAAAGCAAAGTATGTTTTCCTCCTAAACATACTTTGCTTTCACACCGAAGATAGAATGTTTTAGAAATCAATGATTTCCTTTATCAATAGCATGCCATATCAACCAAGGTTCAATGAATAAATTTATAAATACATGTGCCATAATGACAGGTAAGACATTACGACTTGCAATTACATAAACCAAAGCAAGCAGAAGCCCCAAAACAAAAGTAGACAAAGCAGAAACTATCCCCATACGTAAATTTCCTCCTAATAGCGTCCACGAAAAATGAACAACACCAAAAGCTACACCAGAGATTACAATCTGCCAAACGTCATAAAGACCATTGGCATAAAGCCAATTCATCAACATTTGTCGAAATACCAACTCTTCTACTATCCCACTTGGAAAAGCGGCATAGACACCAATCCACTTAAAACCACTTGCAAAATTAAACAAATTTTAACCGACTGTCGATACCATACGTGCCGTATAGACTATATAACTTATAGCCACAACCCCAGCAAGAGCCCAAGCCCATGGGATATCCAACGCCGTTCGATTCAAACCTATATAATTCATAAAACCAACAGGACTGTTTATAAACCCAATGACTACAAACACCATCATAAACGTCGACATGCCCCATAACAACCAACCGGCTTTGCGTTTCTGACATTGCTTGGTATGAATATGATTCCGTATATTTCCCATTCCTTTTACACTTTAATATAACTCTTCAAAGCCTCCACATATTCCTCAAAAGCATCCACACCCTGCGTTGTAATCCGGCAAGTGGTACAGGGCATCTTACCTTTGAAGCTCTTAGTTACTTCCACATACCCCGCTTTACTAAGCTTGTCTATCTGCACACTCAGGTTACCCGCCGTGGCACCAGTCTGCTGGCGAATGTAAACAAAGTCGGCTTCTTCCACACTGAGTAGCAAAGACATAACAGCCAGACGGAGTTCGCTATGGAGTATAGGATTCAATGATTTAAACATAAATATCACCTCACTTTCTTATCACTATACGCGAACGATTCAATAAATGCCCAGGGATAACCATGGAAATAAAAATGATAAGAGCAAAAACAATCAGCACATTATACGAAAATCCGTCTGTCACCACCTGATAAAGCATCTGTATGCTCCATGCAAATCCGCAGGAAGATAATCCGGAAAACACCGTATACCGAATTACAATCCCCGTTAGCAAACTGGCCAATGAAATCAACATGGCACACAACGGTAAAATCATCTCGTAATAATGATAAGGAATTGCAATCAACGCTACACCACAACAAGCTATGCTTACTATCTGCCACATTTGCCTTATCACGATGTCAGTATATCCTTTTGCCCACTGCTCATTGCTTCGTTTACGATAGAACAACCAATAAGAAAGCCCCCATCCTATTACAGGCGCAACCCAAAAGCCCCACCAGCAAACCGGATTTTCCGTAACATACAAAGCCAACCATACACCCAATGTCACGACTATATTCACATATCCCCACAGCAGAAACATGTTTCCATCCCCCGCATCAAGATTGCGTCGCGTATTTTGAATCATCTGCGTTATCAACTCCAAACTCTCTTTTTCATTCAGCCTTCTTTCTTCCATAATCGTCAAATCTTTTAAAATGGTACAATAAATAAAATAAGTTCGAACTTGCATGCAAATATAAAGAAGTTTATTTTATAAACCAAACTATTTAGCAGATTTATTTGGTGCAATCATTACCTACCCCTTTTTCTATATAATTATGGTATAATCCCGGACTTACTTCCCTCCCCTTCTCCTCTTCAAAGGAAAAATAACCCCTAAAAAACAACATTTTCTCAGAAAAATTTTTGTAATATCCAAGTAAATCGTATTTTTGTGTACAATTTTGGTGTAGTAATGACAGACGAAGAAAAAGAGCTATTGAGTACCTTTGAAGCAAGGCTGCGTCATTTAATCTATCTGCACGATGAATTAAGGCGCGAAAATGTGGAGTTGAAGCAATTGCTCATACAGCAAGAGGAAGAATGCCAAAGGGTGCGAGAAGCTTACCAAACATTGGAGCGACACTACACTGACCTAAAAACAGCAACGACAATCAGCCTTAACGGCAGCGACGTAAAAGAGACGCAGCTGCGATTGTCAAAATTAGTGCGTGAAGTCGACAAATGCATCGCCTTGTTGAATGAATAAGAAGAAGATGTATGAACGATAAAATAAAGATAAACCTGCAAATGGGCGAAATCTCTTATCCCCTCACCATCGACCGCGATAGAGAGGAGATTATCAGGGAAGCTGCCAAACAGGTAGATATCAGAGTGAATGCGTATCGGGGGTTTTACAAAGATGTGACCAACGAAGTGATTCTCGGAATGGTAGCTTTTCAGTTTGCGCTGGAAAGCCTGGAACTGGAAAAGCTTAATGACACGGCTCCCTATACCCATAAAATAAAAGAGCTGACAGACGTATTGGAAACCTATTTTAAAGAACAACGCCAAGCATAAGCCAAGGGAATCCCATACGTCCAGCTTGACAAAATGAAGAAAGAGTTTACGCACTGTACGGATTCCTTTCCCATAAACAGGAAAAGGGATTTCGACAGTGCTTTTTATTTATACATATTTAAATATATAAAAGATGACAGTAGTAACAATAGTAGCATCCATTGCCTGCTTCCTGATAGGAGGAGTTGCTTCGTATGCCTTCTTCAAATACGGTTTGAAGAACAAGTACGACACCATCCTGAAAGATGCCGAAGCAGAAGCCGAAGTGATTAAGAAAAACAAGTTGCTGGAAGTAAAGGAAAAATTCCTGAACAAAAAAGCAGATCTGGAAAAAGAAGTTGCCGCACGTAACCAGAAAATACAACAAGCGGAAAACAAACTGAAGCAACGCGAACTGGTACTGAACCAACGCCAAGAGGAAATCCAACGCAAAAAGGTTGAAACGGAAGCCGTCAAAGAGAACTTGGAAGCTCAACTGGTGATTGTGGACAAAAAGAAAGAAGAATTGGAGCAACTGCAACGCCAGGAAATAGAAAAACTGGAAGCCATCTCAGGTCTGTCAGCAGAAGAAGCCAAGGAACGTATGGTAGAATCACTGAAAGAAGAAGCCAAAACACAAGCTCAGTCGTACATCAACGACATCATGGACGATGCCAAGATGACAGCCAACAAGGAAGCCAAACGCATTGTAATCCAAACCATTCAGCGGGTAGCGACCGAAACTGCCATCGAAAACTCCGTTACAGTATTCCACATCGAATCGGATGAAATCAAAGGACGAATCATCGGACGCGAAGGACGCAACATACGTGCCTTGGAAGCTGCTACGGGAGTGGAAATCGTGGTAGATGATACACCTGAAGCCATCGTTTTGTCAGCGTTCGACCCTGTACGCCGGGAAATAGCCCGTTTGGCCCTGCACCAACTGGTGACCGACGGACGTATCCACCCCGCACGTATCGAAGAAGTTGTAGCCAAAGTGCGCAAGCAAGTAGAAGAAGAAATCATTGAGACCGGTAAGCGAACCACCATCGACTTAGGTATACACGGCTTACATCCCGAACTGATACGCATCATCGGTAAGATGAAATACCGTTCATCCTATGGGCAGAACCTGTTGCAACATGCCCGCGAAACGGCCAACTTGTGTGCCGTCATGGCATCGGAACTGGGACTGAACCCCAAGAAAGCCAAACGTGCCGGTTTGTTGCACGACATAGGCAAGGTGCCCGATGAAGAACCGGAACTGCCCCACGCACTTTACGGTATGAAGCTGGCGGAAAAATTCAAAGAGAAACCGGATATCTGCAACGCTATCGGCGCTCACCACGACGAAGTGGAAATGACCAGTTTGCTGGCTCCTATCGTACAGGTATGCGATGCCATTTCGGGTGCACGTCCGGGCGCACGTCGTGAAATCGTAGAGGCCTACATCAAACGACTGAACGACTTGGAACAGTTAGCCATGTCTTATTCGGGTGTCACCAAGACATACGCTATCCAGGCCGGTCGCGAATTGCGTGTCATTGTCGGTGCAGACAAGATTGATGATAAGCAGACCGAAAACTTGTCGGGCGAGATTGCCAAGAAGATTCAGGACGAGATGACTTACCCCGGCCAAGTGAAGATTACGGTTATTCGTGAAACCCGCGCAGTAAGTTACGCTAAATAACAAACCATAGCTACTCTAAATCAAACGCAGAAGATGTTTTTCTTTCCACGACATCTTCTGCGTTTTTCCTTCTTAATATACATCCCGTATGAAAACATATCGTTTTGAAGTTTGCGCCAATTCTGTAGAAAGTTGCCTGGCAGCACAAGCCGGAGGAGCCGACCGAGTAGAACTTTGCGCCGGCATCCCGGAAGGAGGGACAACCCCCTCTTACGGCGACATTGCATTAGCTCGTGAACTGCTCCAACAAACCCGTCTCCACATTATTATTCGTCCACGAGGAGGCGACTTCCTTTATTCTCGACTGGAGCAGCACATCATGTTGAAAGACATCGAGATTGCCCGCAATTTAGGAGCAGATGGCATTGTATTAGGATGCCTCACTCCGGACGGGCAAGTAGATAAAGCATCTATGAAACCACTTATAAAAGCAGCCCAAGGCCTATCAATTACCTTCCATCGGGCTTTTGACGTATGCAGAGACCCTTTTCAAGCATTGGAAGACATCATTCATTTAGGCTGCAACCGGATTCTCACTTCCGGCCAACAAGCCAACGCTGAAATTGGTATTCCGTTGTTGAAAAGATTACAGCAAGTTGCAGACGGACGAATCACGTTATTGGCCGGATGCGGCATCAATGAAAACAACATCGCTCATATAGCCCAAGAAACAGGCATTCATGAATTCCACTTCTCGGCCCGTGAAACCATAAACAGTTCGATGCAGTATCACAACAAACAAGTGACTATGGGCGGCACCGTAAAAATCGAAGAATACAGTCGTCCACTAACAACCGAAAGGCGGGTAAGAAACACAATACAAGCCTTATTGCACCCGACTTCTTGAAAAGGAAATCTTTCAATACAACAAAAAAGGGAAGAACCGCCGTCTTCCCTTACTGACTTTCATAAATAAACACAAGCATGCTTACAGCACGCACTACATTAACTTCTACTTAACAATCTGATTCGTTACCGGATCGGGGAAAACCACCGTCGGCTTAAAAGACTTGGCTTCCTCAAAATCCATCCAAGCATACGACATAATGATAACAATATCATCCGGCTGCACACGACGGGCTGCCGCACCATTCAAACAGATTTTTCCGGAACCACGTTCTCCTTTAATAATATAAGTTTCGAAACGTTCCCCGTTGTTGTTATCGGCAATGTAGACTTTCTCCCCGGCAATCATATTGGCGGCATCCATTAGGTCCTCGTCAATCGTGATGCTACCCATATAGTTCAAGTTGGCCTCTGTTACACGGGCACAATGAATCTTGGACTTCAAAACTTCAATCATCATAAAGTTTCTCTAATTATGCATTCAACACTTATACTTGATGTTATCAATCAAACGGACTTCCCCACAATATACGGTAATACAGCCTACCGCGTAAGTCGTATCCTTCCAATCGGCAATCGGCTGCAAAGTATAACCATCTACAATTTCAAAATACTCCAGACGCAAACCCGGGACAGTAGCTATAGCCTCTTCCACCATTTTCTGCGTTTCAGCCACCGTATGCGAAGCAGCAAACGCTTGGCTCGCGAACAAAGTTTGCGAAATCTTCAATGCCTCTTGACGTTCTTCCGTCGACAAACGTGCATTACGGCTACTCAAAGCCAATCCGTCTGCTTCGCGCACAATCGGACAACCTACAATTTCGAGCGGAAAATGCATTTGACGAACCATCTCACGAATAATAGCCAACTGTTGAAAATCTTTTTCACCAAAATAAGCCCGATCAGGCTTCACCATATCGAAAAGCTTACTGACAATCTGACACACTCCATTAAAATGTCCCGGTCGATAAATACCTTCCATCACCGTATCAAGCGGTGCGAAACTGAACTGACGCGTATCCGGCTCGGGATAGATCTCTTCAACAGAAGGAGCAAAAGCGAATGTAGCTCCATAAGCTTCAAGCAAACGACAATCAGCCTCGAGAGTACGCGGATATTTCGCCAAATCGTTCTTGTCGTTAAACTGGGTAGGATTTACAAACACACTTACCACCGTCACATTGTTTTCGGCTACACAACGTTCCACCAATGAGGCATGCCCAGCGTGCAAAGCCCCCATGGTAGGTACTAAACCCACCGACTTGCCCTGGGCACGCAAAGCAGCCAATTCAGCTCGCAAGTCGTTGACAGTATGTACTATTTTCATAACTTTTAAAGTTTGATTTATACAGGGTTGTTTCAAAAGCGGGTGCAAAATAAGCTATTATTTACCACATAACGAAAAAATATCTGCATTTTTGTGAATATGAATGTTTTTTCAGCCCCAAAAGTTCTAAAAAGCGGCACTGAGAAACAAGCACTTAACAAATCATAAGGATTTATAGCGAACCCTATTTGCCGTAATCCTCGTTTTTTTGTACCTTTGCAAAATAATTGAGAACATTGATTATGACAAAGGCAAACAAGGTTTTATTCATTACACAAGAAATTACTCCTTACGTACCGGAAACGGAAATGTCACTCACCGGCCGGAATCTGCCGCAAGCAATTCAGGAACGGGGCAAAGAAATCAGAACATTTATGCCCAAGTGGGGGAATATCAACGAACGCCGCAACCAACTGCATGAAGTGATACGCCTCTCGGGAATGAATCTAATCATTGATGACACCGACCATCCGCTTATCATCAAAGTAGCTTCTATCCAGTCTGCTCGTATGCAGGTCTATTTTATCGATAATGACGATTACTTCCAGAACCGATTGCAAACAACTGACGAAAACGGAGTCGAATATGAAGACAACGATGCCCGTGCCATCTTCTATGCCCGAGGCGTATTGGAAACCGTTAAGAAGCTCCGTTGGTGTCCGGATGTCATTCACTGTCATGGCTGGATGACAGCTTTAGCACCCCTTTATATAAAGAAAGCATACAAGGATGAACCCTCTTTTAGAGATACCAAAGTAGTGTTCTCACTTTATGAAAGCGATTTTAAACAAACATTTCATCCCGACTTTCCCAACAAACTGATGCTGAAAGGTATCAATAAAAAAGACTTGACTATCCTGAAGGCACCTATCACCCATACCACCCTATGCAAACTGGCCGTAGAATACTCTGATGGAGTGATTCAACAAAGCAGCAACGTGGATCAAGCGATACTGGATTACGCACAAAGTTTGGGAAAACCGATACTTAACTATCAATCTCCTGAAACTTTCGCCGACGCTTGTAACAGTTTCTACGACAAAGTAGCGGGAGACGAACAATAAACTAACTAAATTACAACTATGAAAGTAAAGCATTTGGGCGCATTGCTTCTGACCCTCCTAACGTTCTTCGCCTGTGATGAAACAACAAATACGTTAGGTATGGATATGCTTCCAGACTCGGATGCAATGTCAGCGCACACAATGACTTTTGATGTCACTACTCAATCAATCGAAGCCGGCGCGGTATATGCCAAGACGAGTACCGGATATGTCGGAAAATTCACCGATCCCGAATTTGGTGATTATACAGCCAGTTTCCTAACCGAGTTGAATTGTACCGATGACTTTAAGTTCTCAGACATCCTGCCCGACGTATACGAAGAATATTACGACGGCGATACCTTGAAAGGAAGAGGCACACTGGTTGATGAGAAAGTTAGAGGACTCCGATTATTGGTATACTACGATAATTGGTTTGGCGACTCGCTAAGTGCCTGCCGAATGAGTGCATACGAACTGAATGACACGTGGATTCAGGAACGTCACGACGAAAACACCCGCTATCGATACACTGACATCGATACGAAAAAATATAAAGGGCGTTTGTTGGGACGTAAGGCTTACACGGCTTATGATGCCACCGTACCCGACTCGGTACGAAATGCCACAGATTCCAACGGGAACCCGACTTACTATCCTTGTGTGATATTCAACCTCGACACACAGATTGGCGAAGAAATCATGGAGAAGAACAGAGCCTATGAAAAAGGAGAAAATAATTACTTCGCCAATGCAGATAACTTCATTGATAATGTATTCAAAGGTGTCTATGTAGAAAATGATTTCGGTGATGGAACCATCTTATACACCTATCAGGTAGCTTTGGAATTTCAATACCAGTTCCATTACGTCGATAGCTTGGGAGTGGCACTGAAAAAGAAGGTAAACGATGAAAACGGCAACATTGGTGATGACTCTACTTACCTGGCTCGCCAATCACTGTTTGCATCAACCAAGGAAGTTATCCAAGCCAACCAGTTCAGCAACTCCCAAAAGCTGACCGAAAAAGTAAACGAGAAAGAGTGGACTTACATCAAGTCGCCCGCAGGTATCTTCACAGAAGCGACCTTGCCCTTTGACGAAATATATGCAGAACTCTCGCAAGACACGTTGAACGCTGTCAAGTTGACGTTTACCAACTATGCAGAAAAGAACAATTTCGAGTTTGCCATGGAGGCTCCCAGCTACGTACTGCTATTACGCAAGCAGGATATGAAGACATTCTTTGAGGAAAACCAGATTTATGACAATATCACCTCGTTCATAGCTACGCACAACAGCAATGGGACTAACCAATATCACTTTTCCAACATTGCCCGATTGGTCAGCACCTGCCTCAACGAAAAGAATGCGGCACGTATCAAAGCCAAAGAGGAGGCCGGAACATCGTGGAACGAAGAAACCTGGAATGCCCAGTGGAATGAAGAGAATCCCGATTGGAACAAAGTGGTACTGATACCTGTACAACTCACCACACAATCCACGAGTTCAAATTCAAGCGTAACTACAGCTGTCGAACATAACTTACAACCCGGTTATGCCAAACTGCAAGGCGGCTCACCCGAACAAGGGGGACAAAAATTAACGCTGGAAGTAACCTATACCAGTTTCCCGGAATAAATCAGTATCCACACTTTAAGATCATATAGAAGAGGGTATGTCGAAATGGACATGCCCTCTGTTTATATCCCCCTAATCGGATTTTCACACCTGATGCTTCGCAAAGTGTGAAGGCTTCACACCTCTTCACGATTTTAGTGTGAAGGCTTCACAGCCCTGATGTTACACCTTCACAGTACTGATGTTACATCGTCACAGTACTACTGTGAAGCTTTCACACTCCTACAGTGAAAGGACGAAAGTCAAGAGTAACTGAAACGCTCTTCTTGAATGTTCATTTCGACACCCCCTTTTTGCTTCTACCGGAATAAAAAACATCTATACAGAGGGATGAAAAAATCCCTCTAAATGAATATCGTATGAAAAAAAAAGATATATTTGCAGAGATAAATCTAATCATTCTATTATGAATACATTATTCAAGAAAATCGGCTTGCCGTTGCTGACATTGGCAGCGTTGAGCCTGAGTAGTTGTACCGGAGAGAAGTACAAGTACGAAACAGTTCCCAATGACCCGCTTCAAGCACGTATCTACACCTTGGACAATGGGTTGAAAGTTTACATGAGTGTCAACAAGGACGAACCACGCATCCAAACGTACATCGCCGTTCGTGTGGGCGGGAAGAACGATCCTGCGGAGACGACGGGATTGGCCCATTACTTCGAGCACTTGATGTTCAAAGGTACCACTCACTTCGGTACCCAAAACTACGAAGCCGAGAAACCGCTACTTGACCAAATAGAACAACAATTCGAAATCTATCGCAAAACTACGGACGAAGCTGAACGCAAAGCCATCTATCACACCATAGATAGTCTATCCTACGAAGCTTCCAAGTATGCTATCCCCAATGAATATGACAAGCTGATGGCTGCCATCGGTGCCAATGGTACCAATGCCTATACAAGCTACGATGTGACTTGCTATACCGAGGACATCCCCAGCAATCAAATAGAAAATTGGGCAAAGATTCAAGCCGAACGTTTCCAGAACTGCGTTATCCGTGGTTTCCATACTGAGTTGGAAACGGTATATGAGGAAAAGAACATGTCGTTGACGCAAGACTCGCGCAAGGTGATAGAGAATATGTTTGCTGCTTTGTTCCCCCATCATCCTTATGGTACGCAGACCGTGTTGGGTACCCAAGAGCACTTGAAAAATCCGTCCATCACCAACATCAAGAACTATTATAAAGAATGGTATGTGCCCAACAATATGGCTATCTGTTTGAGTGGTGATTTCAATCCCGAACAAATGATTGCCACCATTGACAAATACTTCGGCAGTCTGCAACCTAATCCCAATCTGCCCAAGCTCAATTTGCCGCAAGAAGAACCGATTACAGCTCCTATCGTACGGGAAGTATTGGGTCCGGAAGCAGAAAATGTGACATTGGCTTGGCGTTTCCCCGGTGCAGCCAGCAAAGAGTTGGAAACCCTGAACATCGTATCGCAAATCTTATATAACGGACAAGCTGGTCTTTTCGACCTTGACCTGACCCAACAACAAAAGACATTGTCTGCTTATAGCTTCGCCTATCCTTTGGCCGACTACAGTATCCTGTTGATGCAGGCACGTCCCAAGACCGGTCAGACACTGGACGAAGTAAAGGACCTCTTGCTGGGTGAAGTAAAGAAGTTGCGTGACGGCGATTTTGATGAAAAGATGCTGGAAGCCAATATTAACAACTTCAAGCTTTATCAACTCTACCAACTGGGAAGCAATGCCGGACGTGCCGATTGGTTCGTACAGTCATTTGTCAACGGAAGCAATTGGGCCGACGAAGTCACTTCACTCGACCGGATGTCCAAACTGACCAAACAAGACATTGTAGACTTTGCCAACCAATATCTGACAGACCAGAACTACGCCATCATCTACAAGCGTCAAGGTAAAGATCCCAACGAAAAGAAGATAGATAAGCCTCAAATCACTCCTATTGCCATGAACCGCGATACGGTCAGTGCTTTCTTGAAAGACCTGCAAGCCAGTGCGGCTGCTGTAGCACCCATCGAACCGGTATTCTTGGATTATAATAAAGATCTGTCGCAGCTTACGGCTAAAAATGGTGTGTCTGTGCTTTATAAACAAAATACCAGCGACGACCTCTTTGAATTGGTTTATCTTTTTGATATGGGTAACAATCAGGACAGAGCCCTCGGTCTTGCTGCCCAATATCTGGAATATCTGGGTACGAGCGATATGACTCCCGAACAGGTGAAGAGTGAATTCTATCGCATGGCATGCAGTTTCTCTGTTACGCCCGGTCAGCGGCGCACTTACGTGACCTTGAGTGGATTGAATGAGTACATGCCGCAGGCGATGACACTTTTTGAAAAGTTGTTGAATGATGCCCAAGTCAATCCGGATGCTTATACCAACTTGGTAGCCGATCAGTTGAAAGCTCGTCAGAATGCCAAATTGAATCAGCGGGTCAACTTCTCTCGTTTGATGAACTATGTATATTATGGTCCGAAGAATCCTGCAACCAATGTACTCAGTGAAGCTGAATTGAAAGGGATGAATCCGCAGGATTTGGTAGACCGTATTCATGGCTTGGACGGTTATAAGCACCGCATTCTGTATTACGGTCCTAGTACGAGTGATGAACTGCTGGCCGTGCTCGACAAGGAACATCAGACTCCTGCAACGCTGAAAGAAGTACCGACAGAAGGTAACTTTGTGATGCAACCGACCAACGAAACAAAGGTGTTCTTTGCGCCCTATGAAGCGAAGAATATCTATCTGTCGCAGTACTCCAATCGCGGAGATAAGTATGATACGACAATTGAACCTTCGCGTCAGCTTTATAACGAATATTTCGGCGGAGGTATGAACTCTATCGTATTCCAGGAAATGCGCGAAAGCCGCGGATTGGCTTACTCTGCATGGGCCGGTTACAACAAACCGGGCTATCGTAACGAGGACTATGTTTTTATTTCTCAGATAGCGACTCAAAGCGACAAGATGTTGGATGCTATCAATACCTTTAACGATATCATCAACAATATGCCCGAATCGGAGGCTGCTTTCAAACTGGCTAAAGAAGGTATGCTGGCTCGTCTGCGTACCGAGCGTATCAATAAGTCGGCCGTATTGTGGGACTACATCGACGCACAAGATATGGGTGAAACGGTGGACAGCCGTATCAAACTTTACAACGATGTACAAAACATGACGTTAAAAGATGTGATGGACTTCCAACAAAAATGGGTGAAAGACCGTACTTACTATTATGGTATCTTAGGGGATAAAAAAGACCTCGACATGGAAGCCCTAAAGAAAATGGGACCTGTCGTAGAACTGAAGACCGAAGATATCTTCGGCTACTGATAAACTGATAAGCTGAAAAAACGCCCCCGGACTGAGAATCTCATCTATTCCATCAGTCCGGGGGCGTTACTTTATGAGGAAAAAGACTACACCATAAAGTCCTTACGACGCAATACGAAACTGTTACTCAAATATTTCTCACGAACCACCTGATTCTCGGCCAACTCCTCCGGAGTACCTTGGAACAGGATTTTCCCTTCAAACAACAGGTAGGCACGACTAGTGATGCTCAGCGTTTCCTGCACGTTGTGGTCGGTAATAAGAATACCGATATTCTTATCCTTCAATTTCCAGACAATCTGCTGAATATCTTCCACAGCAATAGGGTCGACACCGGCAAAAGGTTCGTCAAGCATAATGAATTTGGGGTCAATAGCCAGACAACGAGCTATCTCCGTACGACGACGCTCACCACCCGACAACTGATTCCCTTTATTCTTACGCACTTTCTGAATTCGGAACTCAGAGAGCAGACTTTCCAACTTTTCTTTGCGATATTCCAAAGGTTTGCCAGTCATCTCAAGCACGGACATGATGTTGTCCTCCACACTCATCTGACGAAAAACGGATGCCTCTTGTGCTAGATAACCGATGCCGGACTGTGCACGCTTATACACCGGATACTTCGTTATGTCTAAGTCATTCAGGTAAATATGTCCTTCATTCGGAGTAATCAATCCCACGGTCATGTAGAATGAAGTAGTTTTACCGGCACCATTAGGTCCCAGCAAGCCGACAATCTCGCCCTGCTTAACGTCAAACGACACATGACTTACCACCGTACGTTTTCCGTACTTCTTCACCAGGTTCTCCGTACGGAGCACCATTTTATTCTCTTCCATAATTCAGTTAATTTGCCGCAAATATAGGGAAAAATAAAGATAAAGCCGTACATTTGCACACAAACTTAATAACGTCATGATAAAAGCACTTAGAACTGTAGGTAGATACATCATGCTGATGGGACGCACTTTCTCACGCCCTGAACGTATGCACATGTTCTTCCGCCAATATCTTAATGAGATGGCTAAACTCGGCGTAGACTCTATCGGTATCGTACTGTTGATATCGTTTTTTATTGGAGCTGTCATCACCATACAAATCAAGTTGAATATCGAAAGTCCTTGGATGCCTCGTTGGACGGTAGGCTATGTAACCCGCGAGATTCTTCTTTTGGAATTCTCTTCGTCCATCATGTGTCTGATATTGGCAGGAAAAGTCGGCTCTAATATTGCATCTGAGCTAGGAACTATGCGTGTCACTCAACAAATTGATGCGTTGGAAATCATGGGAGTCAATTCGGCCTCCTACCTTATCCTTCCCAAAATTATGGCCATGGTCACCATGATCCCCATCCTAGTCATTTTCAGTATCTTCGCCGGTATCATCGGTGCTTTTGCCACTTGCTGGTTTGGAGGTATCATGACTGCTACCGATTTAGAGTATGGATTGCAGTACTGGTTCGTAGAGTGGTTCATTTGGTGTGGCATTATCAAATCGCTATTCTTTGCCTTCATCATTGCCAGCGTATCGGCTTTCTTTGGATATACAGTCGAAGGAGGTTCTATTGAAGTAGGAAAAGCATCAACCGATTCTGTAGTGACCAGTAGTGTATTGATTCTTTTTGCCGACTTAGTACTGACACAATTACTAATGGGATAAATAACTTAATGAAAATTTTCATTTCAGAATATGATAGAACTGAAAGGACTCTATAAATCATTCGAAAAGAAAGAAGTACTGACCGACATCAGCGCCACTTTCGACAACGGGAAAACAAACCTCATTATCGGACAAAGTGGTTCCGGTAAAACTGTGTTGATGAAGTGCATCGTCGGCTTATTGGTTCCCGATCGAGGCGAATTGCTATATGACAAGCGCGATTTTCTGGCAATGAACAAACGTGAAAAAAAAGCGCTACGTCGCGAGATGGGAATGATATTTCAAAGTGCTGCCTTGTTCGACTCAATGACTGTATTGGAAAATGTAATGTTTCCTCTCAACATGTTCAGCAATGATACCTTGCGCGATCGTCAACGTCGGGCAATGTTCTGTTTGGATCGTGTCAACTTATCCGATGCCGGCAACAAATATCCCGGTGAGATAAGCGGAGGTATGCAGAAACGAGTCGCTATTGCCCGTGCCATCGCCCTAAATCCGCAATACCTGTTCTGTGACGAACCCAATTCGGGACTCGACCCTAAAACTTCGCTCGTCATCGATGGACTTATCCAGGACATCACCCGCGAATATAACATGACAACCCTCATCAATACCCACGACATGAATTCAGTAATGGGCATTGGCGAAAAAATCATTTTCATCTACCAAGGACATAAAGAGTGGGAAGGCTCGAAAGATGATATCTACACTTCAACCAACCAGAAGCTAAATGACTTCATCTTCGCTTCTGACCTCTTTCGCAAAGTGAAGGAAGTAGAGATTCAGAATCTCGAAGGTTGAATTTACTCCACCCAACTCTAAAAAGCAAGATGGATGTATCAAAATAGAAGTTAGCCTTTATTTTGATACACCCTTTTATTTATTTCTGTCTAATATAGATATTAATAGGAGTTCCCGCAAGATTCCACTTTTCGCGCATCTTATTCTCAAGGAAACGGCGATAAGGCTCCTTGACATACTGTGGCAAGTTGGCGAAATAAACAAAAGAAGGCACTTGTGTATTAGGCAACTGAGTCACGTACTTAATCTTGATGTACTTTCCCTTAATGCTGGGAGGTGGATAAGCCTCGATGAGAGATAGCATTTCCTCGTTCAGCCGGGCAGTAGAGATACGTGTATGACGATTTTCATATACCATGCGAGCCGCTTCAAGCACTTTAAGGATGCGTTGCTTGGTCAAGGCAGAAGCAAAAATAATGGGAAAGTCCGTAAAAGGCGCAAAGCGTGAGCGGATAGCATCCTCAAAAGTCTTCATCATTTTAACCGTCTTTTCCTCCACAAGATCCCATTTGTTGACCACCACCACCAATCCTTTTTGATTCCGATGTATCAGGGAAAATATATTCAGGTCCTGCCCTTCAATACCGCGCGTAGCGTCAAGCATAAGCACGCACACATCGGCATTCTCTATAGAACGGATAGAACGAACTACCGAGTAGTATTCCAAATCCTCAGTCACTTTGTTCTTCTTACGTATTCCGGCAGTGTCCACCAAATAGAAATCAAAACCGAACTTGTTATAGCGGGTATAAATGGAGTCGCGCGTAGTACCAGCAATCTCAGTAACGATATTTCGGTCCTCGCCAATAAAAGCATTGATAATGGATGATTTTCCGGCATTCGGACGACCTACAACGGCAAAGCGGGGTATATCCTCATCCAGCAATTCACCACCTTCCTTACGGAACTTGCTGACTATCAAATCCAACATATCCCCTGTTCCGCTTCCTGTCATGGCCGAGATACAATAGGGATCTCCTAAACCCAGACTATAAAACTCAGGAGCATTGTATTGCAATTCGTTATTATCGGTCTTGTTGGCTATCAGCAACACCGGTTTCTTGGCACGACGCAAAATCGAGGCAACTGCCATGTCCAGGTCTGTCACTCCATTCATTACGTCCACCACAAACAGGATTACATCAGCCTCTTCCACTGCCAAAAGTACCTGTTTGCGTATTTCCTCTTCGAATACGTCATCCGAATTAACCACCCATCCGCCCGTATCTACTACGGAAAATTCCTGTCCCAGCCACTCGGCCTTTCCATACTGACGGTCACGCGTAGTGCCGGCTTCCTCATTCACAATCGCCTGCCGGGTTTTAGTCAAGCGATTAAACAATGTAGACTTTCCCACATTGGGTCGTCCTACGATAGCAACTAAATTTCCCATTGTTCCTTATTGTTTTTGCGACTGTCACAGTCGTCGATTGTCATTTTTAATCCTGCTGATAACCAAAGTTGCGCAGTTCCTTGTCGGAATTACGCCAATCCTTATCTACCTTGACATAGGTTTCCAAGAAGATGGTCTTCCCGAAGAAACGTTCCAATGCACGGCGGGCTTCCGTAGCCACTTTTTTCAGTGCCTTTCCCTGCCGACCGATGATAATACCTTTCTGAGAATCACGCTCTACGTAGATGACAGCCTGGATGTATATCTTCTTCGCCTCTTCCTTGAACTGTTCCACCACGACTTCCACCGAATAAGGAATCTCCTTGTCATAGTAAAGCAAGATTTTCTCCCGAATAATCTCGGTCACAAAGAAACGAGCTGGCTTATCCGTCCATTGGTCTTTACCGAAGTAGGGCGGCGAATCGGGCAACAGTTCTTTTACCCGTTTCAATATATAGTCCACATTGAACTTGTTCGACGCCGAAATCGGAATAATCTCCGCCGAAGGCAATAAAGCTTTCCAAGCTTCCACCAATTCTGCCAACTTCTCCTGATTACTGAGATCTATTTTATTGATAATCAGCAGAACCGGCACCTGCAACTTCCTTACCTTTTCCACAAAGTCATTATGCTTGTCCGGGGTTTCCACCACATCCGTCACATAAAGCAACACGTCAGCATCCACCAAAGCAGAAGTCGAAAAATTAAGCATAGACTCCTGCAATTTATATACCGGCTTCAGTACTCCCGGCGTATCAGAAAACACGATTTGCATATCCTCCGTATTATATATGCCCATAATACGGTGACGCGTAGTCTGCGCCTTGAACGTAGCGATGGATATCCGTTCGCCCACCAAAGCATTCATCAATGTCGACTTTCCGACATTCGGATTACCAACAATATTCACAAAACCGGCTTTATGCATAACTCGAATTAATTAGAGTAATGTGAAAAAAAACGCATCGAATTTCATTCAAAATAGGATGCGTTTCTTTTGTTAAATTATCGCTAAAAGCTTATTGTTCTTTCTTTCCATCGTACCCCCACTTCACATAAACGGCTCCCCATGTAAATCCGGCTCCGAAAGCAGTGAAGATAAGGTTATCACCTTTCTTCAACTTTTCTTCGAAATCCCAGATACATAAGGGAAGAGTACCCGCACTCGTATTGCCATAATGATCAATATTAATCATCATTTTCTCATGAGGCAACTCCAGTCGGTGAGCCACAGCATCAATAATACGCAAATTGGCCTGATGAGGGATCACCCAATCAATCGTATCTTTATCCAAACCGTTCCGCTGCGCAATCTCTGCACTGACATCCGACATGTTCGACACCGCATATTTAAATACCGTGCGTCCCTCCTGATAAATGTAGTGCATATGATTGTCTACCGTAAAGTAAGAAGGAGGACATACAGAACCGCCCGCTTTCATGTGCAAAAACGGTAGTCCTTTACCATCCGTGCGAAGAATGGCATCCATGATACCATATTCTTCCGTAGTAGGTTCCACCATAAAAGCAGCCGCACCATCACCAAAAATCGGACAAGTTGCCCGGTCGGTATAGTCTACCATGGATGACATTTTGTCGGCTCCTACGATAATCACCTTTTTGTATCGTCCTGAACGAACAAAATTAGCTGCGGTCTCCATTGCATACAAGAAGCCGCTACAAGCTGCCTGCAAATCGAATGCAAAAGCATTCTTTAACCGAAGCTTATCACACAGGATGGAAGCAGTCGAAGGAAAATGATAATCGGGAGTTGTAGTTGCTACAATCACTAAATCCACTTCATCAGGATCCGTACCCGTACGCTGCATCAACTGTTTAGCCGCTTTACGAGCCATGTACGAACTACCCAGCCCTTCTTCATTGAGGATTCGCCTTTCCTTTACCCCGATTCGTGTCATTATCCACTCATCATTCGTATCCACCATTCTGGATATCTCATCGTTGGTCAAGACATAATCAGGAACATATCCTCCAACTCCTGTAATTACTGCATTTAATTTTTCCATCAAGATTTCAATTACCAATCACTCAGTTAAGAGATAACCTAAAAAGCATGTACATATGCCTCTTAGGCACTCCCCTACTGAACACCAATTTGATAAGCTGTTACTTAAACCGCAGCCTCTTTCACCACTGCGAGTTTACCGCGATAGTAACCGCATGCTCCACATACTGTGTGATATACATGCCACTCACCACAATTCGGGCAAATAGCCAATGTCGGAACTACTGCCTTATCATGAGTTCTTCTCTTTGCAGTTCTAGTCTTTGACTGTCTTCTTTTAGGATGTGCCATTTTCTTAAAACTTTAATTGTTATCTAATATTTTTCTTAATTCACTCCAACGCGGATCGATCGCTTTATCTGCTCCTTCTTCCGAATCTTCTTTGTCTTCTCCCTCCCCGGTCTCTTGGTCTTCTTCCGGAGTCATCCGCAAGTATTTATTCAATTTACTACTCATTTCTTCATTACATTCTCCCGGAGCATGCACGTGCTTCATGGGAATGGTCAATGCGATGAATTCATACATATACCAAGCGACATTAATCACGCCTTCCTCTTCCGGTATGACAATCAGGTTATCGCCTTCTTCCGCATAATCGCTTCCCAACTTCACCGTCAACTTATCCGTAGAAGAAAGAGGCAATTCCACATCATCCAAACAACGGTCGCAAGGTACCCATACCACACCATCCAACAGGAAGTTCAATTCAAACGCATGCGAAGTCTTCCTGACATTCAATTCCACCTGCACCTTTCCTTTCCGGACCTCCGGTCCGTCTATTTCAGCAAAGAACTGATGATCAAGCAGGAATGCGTAATCGCAAGTATCCGCATTCATTCCTCGCAGGTCTATTTCATATGGATCAAACTTTCCCACAATTTCCTTCTTAATCTATAAGAAATCAAGTAGATATAATTCGGGCGACAAAGATACAAAAAAATATCCTGATAGCATCAGAATAGTTATAAAAAAGTTTTCAGAATACCCCAAAAAGAAAGGAATCGGTTTCAAATGATTTGAAACCGACTCCCTCACTCAAAAACGGCAGCTACCTACTCTCCCACTGTGACGCAGTACCATCGGCGTGACCGGGCTTAACTTCTCTGTTCGGAATG
>CALUOT010000015.1 GCA_944322355.1 uncultured Bacteroides sp.
CAAATGCTGTATATGGACTCTTCGCTGCTCATTCATGATGTCAAGACAGAAAACCTGTTTTGGCTGATAGACGTGGCCGATAAGTATAAGACATATAACTTCGGCAGATGTGGAAATGCGGGAAATGAATTTCTTCAAGTCGGGTCGGTCTGTAAAATGAACAATGATTCTGTACTTGGCGTATGGGATTCGTATAGAAGGAATTTGCAGGCAATAAACCTCAAACAAGTGAAACGGTTGGAAGATGATTATCCTGTCATAATGAAGGATACGACTTCAAAATTCCGGATAAAATTGTATGCTACTAAATACGGAAACTATTTAGGATTAGGATTTTATGAGAACGGTATGCTGAGCCTGTCCGGTCCAACGATGCAAACAAGTTACTTTTTTGAATATCCGTATCGGGATCAACACGAACGAATGACATCGAACCGCCTACGTGGCATGGCGTATCAAGGTACGTTATGTGCCAACGAATCTCAAGACAAATTTCTGTATGCCATTCGCACAGCCCCAATCTTCATGCTCTTCTCTGTATCAGACAATCAGATAGAAAAGACATACGAATGGATTGGCGGTTATCCTACTTATAAAACAGAAGATACCGGAAATTCGTTTTCCGCCCCTATCAGCGCTGACAATAAAATGACTTTTATCAGTGCGTATGCTACCGAGCGATACATATATCTTTTATATTCGGGTAAAAGTTTTCGCGAGGCTCAGATGAAAGCTTTGGAAGCCAATGTCATTTACCGACTGACTTGGAGTGGGAAACCTGTAGATAAACTAATTCTCGATTATCCGGTTACTCTCTTCTGTGTCTCGGACGATGACAAAAACTTATATGCGTTGGCCAGTAAAGGAGAATTGGAACTGGTACAGTATGATATCAATTGATAAAGGTTTGTTATGAGAAAATTCATAGGATGTTGGCTTTTAATTGGGATGCTTATTGCTTGTCAGGCACCATCTGTCAAAGAGTCTTGTCGAACATTATCAGTTGATTTGACTCAAGAACCGGCTTCATTTACCGATCTTTTTTCCCACATGGAGTTAATTCCCTTGGAAACCAATGACAGTTGCTTATTGATTAACATTAATAAGTTGGTGCAATTTCAAGAAGATCTGTATATATTCGATGCACAGCGTCCGGCATTATATGTCTTTGATCCTGCCGGAAACTTTATTCGTCAAATTGCCAAAAAAGGAAATGGGCCTGGAGAGTACCAATTGATTTATGATTTCGCATTGGATAAAAAGCGAAATCAAATTGTCCTCCTTAGTCCGTACGGGTTTATACAATCTTATACGCTGGAAGGAGATTTTACAGAGAAAAAAGTGCTTCCAGTCAAGCCCAATTATTATTCAATTGATTGGGTCGATGCCGATCATTGGGCTCTATGGTCGTGTGTAAGAGAAGAAGAGGAAGGAATAACCTTAGTAGACAGAGATTCAATGAACAGAACGAACGGTTATTGGCATAATGACCGGATTCTGGATATGGGCATTATGAGGCCTTTTTATAGCTATAGAGAGCAACTCTACTTCACAACAGCTTATCAGAATGTGGTTTATGCGGTGAAAACCGATACATTGCAAGCTTCCTATCAATGGGACTTCGGGCGAGAAGGGATTCATGCGGATTTGCTTGAAAAGTACCTGAGTATTGAAAACGAAGGAAGGCGTAATGATCAGTTATTGAATGACTTGGCCAGTGGAAATTTCCCTTTTGCCATGACTGTGCATCATCAGAATAAACGATTCTATTATGTATCTTTGCAAAAGGGGCTGGGTACGGCTGATACTTTTGTCAATGTATTCTATGACAAAACCACTGGACGTTCTTACATTTTTGATAATAAAGTAGAAGGTATGTCCTTCCGTCCCCTTTGGTTTAGCGACGAGTATATCCTTTCGTTGGTGTATGCTTCCGATGGACGTGCTCCTTTTCAATCCTATTTATCAGCTGAGGACTTTGCAATCTTCATTTCACAAAATGAGGATGATAATCCTTGGTTAGTGAAATATTATTTCAACTAGCTGTTGGGCGTATTTAAATCTGGAGGGGCTGATTTAATAGACAGCAATCCCCCTTTTCGTAGTCAGAAACCCCTGGTTTAGCCTACCTAAACAGCCTCTTGAGACGCGCCAACAGCCTGTTTAGATACCCTAAACCAGGGGTCTCTCTTTACCGGATGGTGTGCTACGTCTGATGTGCTTCTGTTGTTTGTCGATAATCCGTTGTTGAAGGAAGAGAAGGGAGAAAATCTGGAGTATGATAAATTGGAATGGTGATTGGCCCATAAGTTTATATTACTAATTCAACTTCCGCAAGCTCCAGTTAGTTGACAAGCTGACAAGTTAACGAGTCAACAAGGCATTCAGTTGTAATCTTGTCAACTTGTTAACTGATAAATTGAGTATTTGCGAAACTTAAATTATCTTGGATAAGAATTTCCAAGTCGTTGGAGAGACTTTGTTCCAGGAAGATGTATACAATCCTTTCGTCTTTTTTGTGCATAAGGACGGCTTGTACATCGATTTTTTTCCTACTTTTGCGACGTATTATAAAAGTGAGAGTATCATGCTATGCGTATATTGATTAGTCTGTGTGTATTACTTTGGGGGTATTTTGTGCCGATAGTTGCTCAAAAGCACCAAAAAGTGGATTTGTTTGTAGAATACGGAGCGACGGTTCATGCCGGTGACAATACCCCTTTATGGCAGGTGAGTAACTTGCACGGGTTGAGTTCGCTCGACAATCATACCTATATCCGTGGAGGCGTATTCTACAACGACGAATGGGGAAAGTGGAAGGTGAATGCCGGATTGGACTTGGTGGCTGCTGCGGGAGCTACTTCGTGTGTGCAGCAGGCTTATGCTGACTTCCGTTACCAATGGCTGGGTATTTTTGCCGGAAGTAAGGAGATGAATGCTCCGCTGCTTAATCCGGTGTTAAGTAGTGGTGACCTTACGTGGTCGGGAAATGCCCGTCCCATTCCGCAAATCATGGTCGGTCTGCCCGATTATGTGTATCTGTTGCCCCGTCTGGCTATTCGCGGAGAAATATCGTATGGTTGGTTTACTGACGGTGGTTATCTGGAGGACCATGTGAGGCTGGACCGGGGATATTGGTACACGAAAGGCATTAAATACCATCATAAGGAAGGTTTCGTGCGGATAGGCGTGCCCGGCGGCAAGTGGCAATTGGACTTCGGTATGACGATGGATACGCAATTTGGTGGAAAGTTGGTGACTCAATCCGGCGTAACGAATTTGGGAAACAGCTTGAAGGATTATCTTCGAGTCTTTGTTCCGGGAGCGGGTGGAGCAGACTCGCCTGCCAATGATGCCAATTATTATCAGGGAAACTACCTCGGTACGGAGCAGATACGGGGGACGTATCGTGGAAAGGAGTTCTCCATCAGTGCCTATATGGACAATTACTTTGAAGACCTTTCGGCCATGGCCAAGATTAACGGCTGGGATGGCTTGTGGGGCATCGAGATGAAGTTCAACCAGTTCCGTCCCATTCATAACATTGTCCTGGAGTATCTGCAAACCACTAATCAGAGTGGTCCTTTGCACGGATTGCATGACGACGGACCGGTGCATAAGACAGGTGGATTGGATAACTACTATAATAATGCACTCTATCACAGTTGGTCGCACGCGGGTATGGCCAACGGAAATCCTTTGCTGCGCTCGCCCATCTACAATGAGAGCGGGGGCATGTCGTTTATCTACAACCGCGTGAAAGCGTTGCACATCGGTTGGCAGGGAGACATCGCGTCCGAATGGAGCTATGTGGCCAAGATGACGTACAACCGGACGTGGGGAACTTATACGTCGCCGACGCTGGATGTGCTGGAGAATTTCTCAGCTTATGCTTCCTTTTCTTACATGCCCCGTTGGGGAGAAGGTTGGTTGTACCAAGCATCAGTCGGACTGGATATGGGAGAAATCTACGGAGACAATGTCGGTTTTCAATTGAAAATACATAAATCATTTTGACCTTATGAATTATATACAGACAGAGATTGATGGCGTGTGGGTCATTGAACCGAAGGTGTTCAACGACGCACGCGGCTATTTTATGGAATCTTTCAAGGAAGAAGAATTTCAGAAAAATGTGGGCGAAGTACACTTCGTACAAGATAACGAGTCGAAGTCTTCGTTTGGCGTATTGCGTGGGTTACACTATCAGAAAGGCGAGTTCAGCCAAGCTAAGTTAGTGAGGGTGATTAAAGGCCGGGTACTGGATGTGGCGGTCGACTTGCGTCAGTCATCACCTACTTTCGGGCGCTATGTCAGTGTAGAACTGAGTGAGGATAACAAACGTCAGTTCTTCATTCCTCGTGGTTTTGCTCACGGTTTCTTGGTGCTGAGTGAGGAGGCCATCTTCACTTACAAGGTGGACAATGGGTATGTGCCTCAGGCCGAAGCTTCTATCCGCTATGACGATGCGACGATAGGCATCGACTGGCCGGTGGCAAAAGAGCAACTGTTGCTTTCACCGAAGGATGCGCAAGGTGTATCGTTTCAAGATGCGGTATATTTTGATTAAAAAAACGAGGTATCAAGATGAGATGGTTGGGATAGCCAAATTCATTTTGATACCCTCTTATTAGTGTTACCCATTAGGCAGTTTCTCTATTGTTTCTTGGGCTTTCTTCCACCTCTGCGGGATTTGAAGGCTCCTTTTCGTTTTTTTCCGCCACCTTCCTGGCTACGGAGATGATATTCGGGTGCTTCGCCCAGTTCGGCAGGCACGGGAATTTTATAGATGGTCTTCTCCAAAAACTTTTCGATGGTTCGGAACTTCGATTGATCCTTTTCACTTATAAAAGTAAGAGCTACTCCGTCATTGTTGGCGCGTGCTGTTCGGCCGATGCGGTGTACATAGTCTTCGCAATCGTGCGGTACGTCGAAGTTAATGACCAACCGGATGTCATCAATGTCAATGCCTCGTGCCACGATGTCGGTAGCTACCAGTATGTTGATGCGTCCAGCTTTGAAGGCATGCATTACTTCGTCACGTTGAGCCTGTTCCAGATCCGAATGCATTTCGCCCACATTCAGATTCATCTGCTTCAGAGCTTTGGTCACTTCCTTGACTTTAAGTTTGGAGGAAGCGAATATAATGACCCTTTCGGGTACTTCATCGCTGAAGAGGCTTCGGACGATTCCCAGCTTCTGATTTTCGTAGCACACGTAGGCTGCCTGGATAATTTTGTCAGCCGGTTTGGATACAGCTAGCTTTACTTCTGCTGGGTTATTCAGAATGTGCCCGGCCAGTTGCTGTATCTTGGTCGGCATGGTGGCCGAGAACATGATGGTCTGCCGTTTTTGGGGGAGATATTTTACGATTTGCATAATGTCGTCATAGAATCCCATGTCGAGCATGCGGTCGGCTTCGTCCAGTATGAAGTAAGATACTTTCGAAAGGTCAACGTATCCCAAGTTCAGGTGGGCTATCAGTCGACCCGGTGTGGCGATGACTACGTCAGCTCCTAACGTCAGTCCTTTTTTCTGCTGTTCGAACAGTACGCCGTCGTTTCCGCCATATACGGCTACACTGCTGACCGGCATGAAGTAGGAGAACCCTTCCATTTGCTGGTCTATCTGCTGAGCCAGTTCACGTGTGGGAGCCATAATGACGCAATTGATGGCATCTTCGGGATGTTCTTCTTCGGATAGTTTGTTTAGTATGGGTAGCAGATAGGCTGCTGTTTTCCCGGTTCCGGTCTGTGCTACGGCTATTAGGTCTCTGCCTTCAAGGATAACTGGGATGGATTGTTCTTGTATAGGTGTGCATTCTTCGAAGCGCATGGCATCGAGTGCGTCGAGTACGCTGTCATTCAAAGATAATTCGGAGAACTTCATGTCATGTTTAAATTTGGTGCACAAAGATACGGAAAATATTCCAATGTGCCAATGTATCGGTAGTCTGTGTTGTACCTATATATTCATATCAATGGATGGAAATAGAAGAAAAATGTGCTAAATAACATAAAAATAAGCCATCAAAAAGTGAGAAAATTGCTTGTTTATTTGGAACTTGTTTTGAGAAATGTTTACCTTTGCTCCCGATTTCAGATAAAAGGTCTTGACTATCAGATTCTTTTCTTGTAGAAGAGGCCCAATAAACAATGTTCCGGGAAGAAATCACTGCCTCGGACGGCAGTCCCGGATAGTATTAACCAAAACCGTATTGCATGAGATATGTAAAATGGATTTTTGTTGTATTACTAATCAGTTCCTTGACTTCTTTTGTATCAAAAGACAAACCTACCGGAGGTTTGAGTGTGGGTGACATAGCCCCGGATTTTTCTATCCAATCTATGTCGGACGGGCAACAAACCGATCGCCTTTCAGCGTTGAAGGGTAAATATGTGTTGCTCAGTTTTTGGGCAAGCTACGATGCGCCATCCCGGATGCAGAACGCAAGTTTGAGCAATGCGCTTCGTGAGTCTTGTCTTGATAATGTGGAATTGGTTTCCGTATCGTTCGACAATTATCGTTCGGTCTTCGAGGAAACCGTTCGTAAGGACCAAATAGTTACTGCTGCTTGTTTTGTAGAAACGGCAGGTGAGGATTCCGACCTTTATAAACGCTATCGTTTGAGTCGTGGGTTCACGAACTATTTATTGGATGATAATGGTGTGATTATTGCCAAAAACATCTCTGCTACCGAACTTTCGGCCTATCTGGATTAAAACAGAAAATAGGAAGAAAGTGGTTAATAAGAGGAAATGGATACAACAAAAAAGCCCTTCCCGCATTTGTGGTAACACAAGAACGGGAAGGGCTTCGTCGTTTTTATTAGTTCATTACTTGGGTGCTTTCGTGTACAAATAGAAAGCAATGAATGCATATAAAATGTTAGGGATCCATACGGCAATGACCGGTGGCATGTTTCCGTTGATAGCAAACGTGGAAGCGATGGTCTGAAACAGGATATAGGAGAAACTCAGTCCTAAGCCGATTCCCAAATGGAGTCCCATGCCGCCTTTGGTTTTCTTGGACGACAAAGACACGCCAATCAGGGTCAGGATGAATGAGGCAAACGACATGGCGATACGTTTATGATATTCTATCTCGAACTCCTTGATATTGGCAAAGCCGCGTTGGCGTTGTCGATCAATGTATTCGCTCAACTGGGGACTGGTCAACATTTCTTGCTGATTCTTCATAATCAGGAAGTCGGCCGGTTCCATAAAAAGCGTAGTATCAATTCGGTCTCCCTTGGTAATGGTTTCTTTCATACCGTCCATTTCACGTATCATGTAGTCTTTGATGGTCCAACGATGCACCTGGGTGGTGTCATAAGTAATGCTACGGGCTGTAAGGTGGGATACCAATTGCTTGTCTTTGAACTTATCCAATGAAAAGCGATATCCGGTTTGTCGGTAGTTCTCGAAACGGTCGATATAAGCTATGACTCCGCTATCTACTTCCAGTTGGATGTTTCGTGCCGAATTGGCTTTACGGGGTTTGTAATACTTGTCCTCAAAATTAATACGCACCACACTTCCTCTGGGAATAACGTAGGCTCCTAAACAAAAAGTCACTACCGCAATAATGGCCGCTGAGACCATATAGGGACGTAGCATGCGCTTGAAACTCATACCTGTAGAGAACATGGCGATGATTTCCGAGTTTTCAGCCAGTTTAGACGTAAAGAAGATAACGGCGATAAAGACGAATAGCGGGCTGAACAAGTTGGCAAAGTAGGGAATGAAGTTCATGTAGTAGTCGAAGATGATAGCATTCCACGGTGCATCGTTCGACATGAACTTGTCTTGCTTTTCGTTGAAATCGAATACCACGGCGATGGATATGATGAGCGCAATGGCGAAGACGTATGTACCCAAGAATTTCTTGATGATGTACCAGTCCAATCGTTTCAAGAATCCTCCCGTCAGATTGGAAATGTCAATATGCCACTTCGGTATTCGTATGCCTTTTAGCTTTTTCATAATCTTGTAGATACTTGTTTGACCATCATGGGTTTCCAAGTGGCAAAATCACCTGCAATGATGTGTTTGCGAGCTTCTCTTACCAACCATAGATAAAAAGCAAGATTGTGGACAGAAGCTATTTGCATGGCCAATAGTTCTTGGGCATGAAACAAATGCCTTAAATAAGCTTTACTGTATAAGGTATCCACATACGACGCCCCATCGGCTTCAATCGGTGAAAAATCGTTCTCCCACTTTTTATTGCGCATGTTGATGATGCCTTCTTTGGTGAAGAGCATGCCGTTTCGTCCGTTTCGGGTGGGCATGACGCAATCGAACATATCTACTCCCCGCTCGATGCCTTCCAATATATTTACCGGAGTTCCTACTCCCATCAAGTAGCGTGGCCGGTCTTTGGGTAGGATGCTATTGACCAGTTCGATCATTTCATACATCTTTTCCACCGGTTCACCTACGGCCAGTCCGCCAATAGCATTCCCTTCGGCTTCTTTTGATGCGATGTATTCTGCCGAACGAGTGCGTAAATCCCGATAGACACATCCTTGTACAATGGGAAATAAGGCTTGATGATATCCATATTTAGGTTCTGTTTCCTTGAAACGGGTGAGACAACGGTCGAGCCATCGGTGGGTCAGTTCCATGGAAGTTTTAGCATAATCATAATCTGCATCTCCCGGTGTACATTCGTCAAAAGCCATCATGATGTCAGCGCCGATGGTGCGTTCGATGTCCATGACCCTTTCCGGTGTGAAGAAGTGTTTGCTCCCATCAATGTGAGAACGGAATTCAGCTCCTTCTTCTCGTAGTTTTCGGATGCCAGCCAATGAAAAGACCTGAAATCCGCCGCTATCGGTCAGCATCGGGCGGTCGAAGCCATTGAATTTGTGCAAACCGCCTGCTTTTTCCAGAACATCTAATCCGGGACGCAGATAAAGATGATAAGTATTACCTAAAATGATTTGAGCCTTAATGTCTTCCTTCAACTCCTTCAGGTGTACGCCTTTTACCGTCCCTACCGTTCCTACGGGCATGAAGATAGGAGTCTCTATTTGTCCGTGGTCAGTGGTGATAAGACCTGCCCGGGCATTTGTCTTGCTATCTGTATATTGTAACTCAAATTTCATGCTCATCCTTGGTTGTAGTTTCTTTGGTTATGGTCAAATCGAGAGGCTCTGCCACCTTTTCATTGGTCAATGCAATAGACAATACTTCTTTGATGTCCTTTACATAATGGAAGGTGAGTCCTTTCAGATAAAGATCTTGTATCTCATCAATGTTTTTCCGGTTTTCTTCGCTTAAAATGATTTCTTTGATACCGGCACGTTTAGCGGCTAAGATTTTTTCTTTAATGCCACCAACCGGAAGCACTTTCCCACGCAAGGTAATTTCACCCGTCATGGCCAGGTTAGCTTTGACTTTGCGTTGGGTGAAAGCCGATGCCAAAGAAGTCACCATGGTAATACCTGCTGAAGGCCCGTCTTTGGGGATGGCTCCTTCGGGTACATGGATGTGTACATTCCAATTTTCGAAGATCTCTTCTTTCAAGTTCAGTAAAGAAGCATGGGCTTTGATATATTCCAAAGCCAGCATAGCTGATTCTTTCATCACATCGCCCAAATTACCTGTCAAAGTCAGTCGCCCTCCTTTACCTCGGCTCAGGCTGGTTTCTACAAATAATATCTCACCCCCTACGGCCGTCCAGGCCAACCCGGTCACTACCCCTGCATATTCATTGCCTTGATATTTGTCACGGCTATATTCGCTCACTCCCAGATAGTCGTATAGATTTTCCGGCTTGATGTCGGTCTTTTCCAAATACCCATCTGTGGCATATTGGCGTGCAATCTTGCGAAGAATCTTTCCGATTTTCTTTTCCAATTCGCGGACACCGCTTTCGCGGGTATACGATTCAATGATGGTCTCCAGTGTTTGTTTGGAGAACTTGATGTCGTTCTTCTTTAGTCCATTGTTTTCCAACTCTTTCGGCACCAGATGGCGACGGGCGATTTCTATTTTTTCTTCCGTAATATAACCGCTGACTTCAATCAGTTCCATGCGATCGAGCAAAGGACCGGGGATGGTATTCAGATTGTTGGCCGTGGCAATGAACATAACCTTGGATAAGTCATAGTCTACATCCAGGAAGTTATCATGAAAAGCCGTATTTTGTTCGGGATCGAGTACTTCGAGCAAAGCCGAAGATGGGTCACCTTGCCGATCGGCACTGACTTTGTCTATCTCATCGAGAATGAATACCGGGTTGGAAGAGCCTGCTTTAATAATGTTTTTAATGATACGCCCAGGCATTGCGCCGATGTAAGTGCGGCGATGTCCGCGAATTTCGGCTTCATCGTGTAAGCCTCCCAACGACATACGGACGTATTTACGCTTTAAGGCCGTGGCTATGGAGCGTCCCAATGAGGTCTTTCCTACACCCGGAGGGCCATATAGGCAGATGATGGGCGACTTCATGTCGTTTTTCAGTTTCAACACAGCTAAATGCTCCAAGATGCGCTCTTTCACTTTCTCCAATCCATAATGGTCTTTGTTCAATATCTTCTCAGCATTCTTTAAGTTCAGGTTGTCCGTCGTATAAACTCCCCACGGAAGACTGAGCATCGTTTGCAGATAGTTTAATTGCGTACTATAGTCGGGAGACTGCGAATGGGTGCGTTCCAACTTATCTACTTCTTTGAGGAAAGTAGCTTTCACTTCGTCGCTCCACTTGATGGTCTCTGCCTTTTTTCGCATTTCTGCAATTTCCTGTTCTTGTGTACTTCCACCCAATTCATCTTGGATGGTTTTCATTTGTTGTTGCAGAAAGTATTCACGTTGTTGCTGATCTATGTCTTCTCTGGCGCGCATTTGGATGGCTTCTTTGATTTCGGCCAGTTGTACCTCCCTGTTCAGTTTTTCCAGCAAACGATAGGTTCGTTTGCGCATGGAGCTGATGCCCAGCAACTCAATTTTTTCGTCTTTCTTCAACGGTAGGTTAGAGCAGATGAAGTTAATCAGAAAAATCGGGTTGGTAATATTTTTGATAGCAAATGTCGAATCCTGCGGGAAACTTTCGGAGGTGTGTATGTAACGTACCGTGATGTCTTTACATGCTTCGACTGATGCCAAGAATTCTTTGTCATCCTTGGCCGGGATTTCATCTTTGAGTGGGGTTACTCGTCCTTTCAGATAGGGAAGGGTATCGGTGATTTCTTCGAGCCGCATTCTCCGGATGCCCTGAAGGATGACGGTAGTCGTCTGATCAGGCATTTCCAATACGCGGATAATCCGTGCTATGGTACCTATATGATGCAGGTCTTCATAAAGGGGGCTTTCCGTCTCTGGCATTTTTTGGCAGACGATAGCTATGTATAGATTCTTTTTTTCGGCTTCATGTACTAATTTGAGGGATGAATTTCGTCCTACGGATATGGGCATGAAGACGCCCGGAAATAGTACTAAATTACGCAAAGGAAGTACCGGCAAAATATCATCCACTTTGATGTCCATCAGTTGTTCTTCATTTCCTTCGAAATCGGCAATTACTGAAAAAGTGTTTCCACTCTGTGGTTCGTCGGTCATATAAAATCTTTTCTTCATTTTGTTGTTGTTTTGGGCGAGCCCTAACCATAAGGCTCGTAAAGCAGGCGCAAAGTTACGCTATTTCTTTGTATATATTAAACTCCCATTCTTTAAAAAGACAAAAAACTTATTCTTTTTCCGTTTTATTCTACAGGCTATTCGCTATTTTTGCCGGGTTAAGTAACGAATCCGATATGGCCGATTTTTCATTTACGTTTAAACAATTTACTGTATACCAAAGCCGGTGTGCCATGAAGGTGGGCACCGATGGGGTGTTGCTGGGAGCGTGGACTCCGGTGGAAGGAGCACGTACGGCACTTGATGTGGGTACCGGCACGGGATTGATTGCTCTGCAATTGGCTCAACGCCATGCGGAGCTTCGCATTGAGGCATTGGACATTGATTCGGATGCTGCCTCACAGGCTCAGGAGAACATCGCGTCTTCTCCCTGGGGTGATCGTATCCATGTAGCGTGTATGGATTTCTGCCAATTTCATTCGACGGAAAACTTTGACCTTATAGTTTCCAATCCTCCTTATTTTGTCAATGCGTTAAAATGTCCCGATGCTGCACGAAACCGGGCCCGTCATGCGGAAGGTCTGAATTATGACACGCTTTTTCAGCATGCCTCCAGATTATTGGTTTCAGAAGGGAAGATGAGTGTGATTGTGCCTTGTGAGGTGGAAGACAGGGTGATGGATGCGGCGTGGATGCAGGGCTTGTATCCCCAGCGTATCACTCGGGTGTGTACTAAGGTCGGCAAACCACCTCGAAGACTTTTGATGACGTTTGGGAAAAAAATGGGCTTTGTGGAGGAAGATGTCCTTTACATCTGCGGGGCCGATGGAGCTTATTCGGAAGCGTATAAAGAGTTGACGCGCGATTTTTATCTGAAGTTTTGAAGAAAAAATTATCCCGGATTTGTGTAAGGGAGAAGCCTCACACATCCGGGATATAGCAAATAAATTATATATTTGAATTAATAAGCAAACAAGGGATATTTCTCCATTGTCTGGTTGACACGTGCACGTACATCGGCTATCACTTGTTCGTTATCCACATTCGAGAGTACCGTTTCTATCATCTCGGCAATCTCCAACATCAAGTTTTCTTTGGCACCACGGGTGGTGATGGCAGGCGTTCCCAAACGAATGCCTGATGTCTGGAAGGCTGAACGGGTGTCAAAGGGCACCATGTTCTTGTTTACGGTGATGTCGGCCGATACCAATGCCTTTTCAGCTACCTTACCCGTGAGGTCGGGATACTTGGTGCGCAAGTCTACTAGCATCGAGTGATTGTCCGTCCCGCCGGATACGATGGTAAATCCACGATCTATCAAGGCCTGAGCCAGTGTGGCAGCATTTTTCTTCACCTGCATGGCGTACTCTTTCCATTCAGGTTGTAGTATCTCGTTGAATGCTACGGCTTTGGCTGCAATGACATGCTCCAAGGGACCTCCCTGTATGCCGGGGAATACCGCCGAGTCGAGCAGTTGGGACATCATCTTGATTTCGCCTTTGGGCGTCTTCTTACCCCAGGGATTGGGGAAGTCTTTGCCCATCAGTATGATACCTCCACGAGGGCCACGCAGAGTCTTATGGGTAGTGGAGGTGACAATGTGGGCATATTTCACCGGGTTGTCCAGCAAGCCGGCAGCTATGAGTCCGGCCGGATGAGCCATATCAATCATCAGGATAGCACCTACCTTATCAGCTATCTCACGCATGCGTTTGTAGTCCCATTCACGTGAGTAAGCCGAGCCTCCACCGATGATGAGCTTCGGCTGTTCGCGCAGAGCTATTTCTTCCATTTGGTCGTAGTCCACCCGTCCCGTTTCCTTGTTCAGGTTATATTCGCAGGGATGGTAGATGATGCCCGAAGTGTTCACAGACGAGCCGTGAGAGAGGTGTCCGCCATGTGCCAGGTTCAATCCCATGAACTTATCGCCGGGATTGAGCACGGCCAGGAATACCGCAGCATTGGCTTGTGCGCCCGAGTGGGGTTGTACGTTAGCCCATTCGGCATCAAAGATTTTTTTGATGCGCTCTATAGCCAGTTGCTCGCTTTGATCCACCACTTCGCATCCGCCATAATATCGCTTGCCCGGATATCCCTCGGCGTATTTGTTGGTAAGGCAAGAGCCCATGGCCTGCATGACCTCGTCGCTAACAAAATTTTCAGAAGCAATCAGTTCAATGCCTTTAAGTTGGCGTTGATGTTCTTTTTCGATGATGTCGAAAATCAAATCGTCTCTTTTCATGCAATTAAGTATATATAAGTTAAGTTTGTTCGTCCTTTGTTCGGATACGCCTCGCAAATGTAAGGGAAATAAATGAAAAAACGGCTTTCTGGTCCTAAAAAAACACACCCAGCGAGAAACTTAATACATTATCCCGCCGGTGAAAGCGGATTTCTCTGTCTGGAAGACCTTCGCCGGTAGGGGGAGTCGCTTCGGGTAGGGTGTAAGTGATTTTCTTCGATATGTTGTGCAAACCGATGTCATATCGGAAATCGAAGAAGATACGTGAGATATTGACTGACACGCCCACCGTAAGGTTTAGATTGAGCGGATAGAGCTCTTCATGAATGTTGTCCAGGTTGAAGTTTTCGAAAGTAACTTCGCTCTTCTTGTCCCAAATGTACCTAAACTTGGGTCCCATGAAGATGGCCAGTCCATAAGGGCCTTCCTTGATGATATGGTATCCGTAGATTACGGGGATGTCAATACTATGTATGGAGGAGGTGATGCCAGCCTCTTGCGGAGGCACGTCCTCTTCCATACTTTCAATAGGAGGCCTCATAAAGGTGATGTTGCATCGGTTGATGGTGTATGAGATTTCGGGTTGGAGAAAGTGCCGTTCGAAGTTGATGCGCATGAAGAAGGAGGCAAAGTATCCTATTTTATAGTTGTTTTGTACTTCGTCAATGCGTTCTCCGTTGATGCTGAAGTCTGACACGAGGAAGAGTGAGGCTGTAAACCCACCTTTGAATCCGAAGTTTACCACGTGTTGGGGTTCTCCTGAAGCAATACTGTCTGTGTACAAGCGTGTATGCCCTTCCAACGGAATGGAGAGGCTGAGCAACATGCACCAGATGAGGAGAGCCTTTGTTCGCATCATTATTTCTTTTTCTTTTCGACCGACCAACCAAATTTCCCGATTTTCTCTCCCAACTCGTAGTATCCTCCATGCACGTACACCAGTGGATTGGTCTCAGCCAATTCCAGTTTGCCCGTATCGGGGTTGAGGTGGCTGGTCTCGGCACGTATGTTCACTACGTCGGCTATGAACATGTCGTGCGAGCCCAGTGAGAGGATTTCCTTGACGCGACACTCGATACACAAGGGTGACTCTTCGATTAAGGGGGCTTGTACCACGGAGCATTTGCCGGAGGTGAGACCTGTCTCTTCAAACTTCTTATAGTCACGCCCAGAGCGTACGCCACACCAGTCGGTAGCTCGTGCCATGTCGCTGGTGGTGAGGTTGATGACGAACTCCATGTGGCGCCGAATGATGTCGTACGAGTGTCGTTCGGGGCGAACGGAGATGTAACACATGGGTGGATTGGTGCACAAAGTGCCTGTCCAGGCCACGGTGAGCAGGTTGTATTCTTCGGGCGTGCTTCCGCAACTCACAAGTACGGCGGGTAAGGGATAAATCAAGGTGCCTGGTTTCCAGTCTTCTTTCATTTTTTCTCTTATTTTATGACCGATTTCCCGTTAGAGGATTACGATGTTTTCGCGCGTTTGTTCCTTTTCGCAATAATGGCACTTGATGATGCACCGATCTTTGTCTATCACGTGGAAACGGGTAGGCATTGGTTCGTTGTTGGTGATGCACTTCGGATTGGCACATTTTACCAGCCCGTTCAGTTCGTCGGGGAGTCGTACTTCGCGCTTTTCTACCACCTCATAATTGCGGATGATGTTCAGCTTTACATTGGGGGCCACTACGGCTATACGGTTTATTTCATCATCACAAAAGAATTTGTCGGCTATCTTGATGATGCCCTTCTTGCCCAGCTTCTTGCTATGGAGGTTAAAGCCGATGGTGATGTTGTTGCTCATGTGTTCGAGACCGAGCAGGGTCACCACGGTGAATAGTTTCTCAGAAGGTATGTGGTCGATGACTGTCCCGTTCTCCAGTGCAGCCACCTGTAGCTCTTTTTTGTTGCTCATTGCTTTGTTTTTTATGCTTGATTCTACGTTCTTCATTTTTCATTTCTCACGTCTTCCAGGGTGATGCCCAATACGTCGCACAGGATGGCTTCGCGGGCATAGAGTCCGTTTTGGGCTTGTTGGAAGTAGTAGGCTTTGGGGCTGTCGTCCACGTTGTAGGCTATTTCATTCACCCGGGGTAGCGGATGCAGGATGCGCAGGTTGGGGCGTGTGTGCTCCAGCATCTTTTCACGTAGGATGTATACGTTCTTCACCCGTTCGTACTCCATCAGGTCGGTGAAGCGTTCACGTTGTACGCGGGTCATGTAGAGGATGTCGGCATCGGCTATGGTTTCCTCGGTGAAATCGGTGTGTTCCACATACTTAATATCGTGCTCCCGACAATAAAGTTTATACTCTTCGGGCATCTTCAGTTCTTGGGGGGCGATGAAGTGAAATGTGGGGTTGAAGTGGCGCATGGCCATCAGCAGGGAGTGGACGGTGCGTCCGTACTTCAGGTCGCCTACGAGGAAGATGTTGAGATTCTCCAGTGTGCCTTGTGTCTTGTAGATGGAGTAGAGGTCGAGCATCGTCTGTGAAGGGTGTTGGTTGGCTCCGTCTCCGGCGTTGACGATGGGTACGGAAGTCACTTCGCTGGCATAGCGTGCGGCTCCCTCCAAATAGTGGCGCATCACGATGATGTCTGCATAGTTGCTTACCATTTTGATGGTATCTTTCAGCGTTTCGCCCTTAGAGGAACTGGTGGCTTTGGGGTCGCTGAATCCGATGACCCGTGCGCCCAGTCGGTTGGCCGCAGTCTCGAAACTGAGCCGTGTGCGGGTCGAAGGCTCGAAAAATAGGGTTGCCACCACCTTCCCGTCCAGCAAGTGCCGGTTGGGTCGTTCTTCAAATAGCTTTGCCATCTCAATCAGGTAGAGTATCTTTTCTCTGGAGTGTTCGGCAATCGTTACTAAACTTCTGTTTTCCATATCGTTGATGTTCTTTATATTTTTCGAGAGTGTAAAGTTAGCTGTTTTCTGTCTATTCTCCAAATGTTTTTTGAGGCAATGGCTTCTGTTTTTTAACGTGAACTCGACATGAAAGACATGAATCTATCCCTCTTCACTATCTTGGCATCGTCTCTAAGGCTTAGACAGGTTTACTCTAAGGCTTAGAGCCATTCACTCCAAGGCTTAGAGAGATTCACTCTAAGGCTTAGAGCCATTTGCTTCAAGGTTTAGAGATAAAGCCAAGATAATGAGGAAGCAGCACGAAGGGGGCATGAAGGGGGCACATCCGTGGCGAGGACGCGGCTTCGACGGGGGAGTGTGGAACTCATCAATTTCGGAGAATCCGTTTACCTTTTCGTTTTTTTTGCCTAACTTTGCCCGCATGAATACGGATGTTTATAAAACCATTGCCGCCCCGGCCGAGGGGATTTATACCGAAAAGCGTAGTAAGTTCATAGCCATTGCCCTGCCGGTGCGTTCGCTGGAGGAGGTCAAAGCCTATCTGGAGGAATACCAGAAGCGTTATTACGATGCCCGCCACGTGTGCTATGCCTACATGCTGGGGCCTGCTTGCGAGGACTTCCGGGCGAACGACAATGGTGAACCTTCGGGCACGGCCGGCAAACCTATCCTGGGGCAAATCCGGTCCAATGGCCTGACTGACATTCTGGTGATTGTGGTGCGTTATTTCGGCGGTATCAAGTTGGGTACGAGTGGGCTGATCGTGGCTTATAAGTCGGCTGCAGCCGAAGCCTTGTCCGTGGCGCAGGTCATTGAGAAGACGGTAGACGAAGAGGTGAGTTTCTGGTTTGAATATCCGTTTATGAACGACGTGATGCGGGTGGTGAAGGAAGAAGAACCCGCCATCGTTTCGCAAGGGTATGAGACGGATTGCCGCATGACGTTGCGCATCCGCCGCTCGTTGATGCCTCGTCTGCGTGCCCGGTTGGAGAAAATAGATACCCTTCGGTTTGATTAAATATATAGGTAATATAGTATATGGCATTTGGAGCGACTAAAAGAGAACTGGGCGAAGTGTATACTCTCCTTCGTCTGGCAGCTGATGGAACAGTGTGTATGGGTACTCCTCAGGGGGAGAAAAATGAATCGGCTTGTCCGCTTGTAGCTTATATCCAGCGGGAAGAGCATGACGGTACTCGTCGTTATTATGTAGAAGCAGATCACATCCGGGTTGTGTCAGGCGAAGCCGGGGCCGATGGGAAATTTGTCCCGCGGGCAGGAGAGGAGGAACGGTGTTTCTCCCGGACTGACTTTGATGAAGCTGCCGGACGGATTCTTCAGTTGCTGAAGAGTGTTCCCGGTGAGGAAGTGGAAGTGCCCGATGAGATAGAAGGTTTTCTGGACGCTTTGCATATCTACCATCTCGAAGCTCAGACGAACGACCGGACAGACTTGAAAGTGGCTTTTTGGCATCAGGAAGCTTTTCCTGCGGGATTCATTGTGCGGTGCCGGTTGAGTCCCATGAATCCTTTGCTGGATGGAGGACGTACGGCTAACTTAAAATTGGAGCAGACGGGTGTGAAGTTTGCCGTTCCTACAGTCAATAAAGTGAATGCGCTTCCCGCTTCGCCTACCGAAGTGGCCGACCGGATGCGAATGATAGAACGCTTGGGAGGCGTGTTGAAGTATAGTGACGTGGCCGACCGGGTATTTCGGTGCAACCTGCTGATGATAGACCTTCACTTTCCTCGTTTGTTAGCCGAGATGGTTCGCCAGATGCATCTGGAAGGAACCACCCGTATCTCCGAGTTAACAGAACTAATGAAGCAGACCAATCCGTTGAAGATAAAGGAGGAACTCATCCAGAAGCATGGCTTTTATGAATATAAGATGAAACAGTTTTTGTTAGCTCTGGCTCTGGGGATGCGTCCGGCCAAAATCTTCAATGGCACAGATTCTGCCATCGAAGGTTTGTTGTTGGTGGACGGACAGGGCAACATTCTTTGCTATCACCAGTCGCGGCGGAAAGATTTTGCCGACTTCCTTTACTTGAACTCCCGCTTTGAGAAAGGTTCGTTGGAGAAAGACAAATACGGCTACTTGGAGCGCGAAAATGGTACTTGGTATTTCAAACTGAATGCCAAAATTGGGCTGGTGAAGCGATAATCCATACCTATATCACAGTGTTTCTTGTTTAAGGCGCTCAACGTAGGCATCTATCCGATGCAGTTCGCCGGGAATGTTGATACGTTGAGGGCAGTGTGGCGAACACTGGTTGCAGCCGATACAATGGCTGGCCTGGCGTAGGCGGGGCACACTGCGGTCGTATCCCACCAAGTAGGCTCGCCGTGCCCGACGATAGTTTTCATCTTGCGAGCTTTCGGGGATATTCCCTTCATTCAGGCACTTGTTGTAATGCAACAGGATGGCCGGAATATCGATGCCGTAAGGACAAGGCATACAATATTTGCAATCGTTGCAGGGAATGGTGTCGAATTGCATCATCAGTGTGGCTGTATCCTGTAGGAAACGAAATTCTTCATCGGTCAACGGCTTCAGTGGGGCATAGGTGCGCAGGTTATCTTGCAGGTGTTCCATTCGTGTCATTCCGCTCAGCACGGTCAGTACATCGGGGAAGGAGCCGGCAAAACGGAAAGCCCACGAGGCTACACTTTGTTCCGGTTCGCGCTGTTTTAATCGGGCCATGATATTATTCGGTACGTTGGACAGGCGTCCGCCTAGCAACGGTTCCATGATGATGGCCTGTATGCCCCGTTTTTGCAATTCTGTGTAGAGGTATTCGGCATCTGTGTTGCGGGGATTGATTTGCTTGGCATATTTCCAGTCTAGGTAGTTTAGTTGGATTTGTACGAAGTTCCATTGATAGTAATCGTGACGCGACAGCAGGTAGTCGAATACTCGTATGTCACCGTGATAGGAGAAGCCCAGATTGCGTATCCGTCCTGCCCGGCGTTCTTCCAGCAGATATTCGAGCATGCCGTTGTCTATGTAGCGGGCGTTGAATTCTTCCATCGGTTTGTCTCCCATGCCGATGCCGTGCAACAGCAAGTAATCGATGTAGTCCACTTGGAGCTCTTTCATCGAGTTATGATACATGGCCTGCGAGGCTTCGAATGGCCATGAGGCAGGGGCGAAGTTGGATAGTTTGGTAGCCACGAAGTATGAATGGCGCGGGTGTCGGGCAAGGGCAATGCCTGTAGCATGTTCTGACTTTCCCCGGCAATAGGCGGGAGACGTATCGAAATAGTTGACTCCATGTTCTATGGCATAGCCCACCAATTGGTTTACCATTTCCTGATCTATTTCTTCATTGCCTTCACGGGCACTTCGACCGCCTACTGAGGGCAGGCGCATCATGCCAAAGCCTAAAAGCGACACTTTGTCGCCTGTTGAGCGATTGGTTCGGTAAGTCATTCCGTCGGTAGGAATTTCGCCGGATACGGAAGTGTTCGTATTGTCACCGCAAGCTGACAGACCGGTTGCTGCGACTCCGGCTACACCCATTGTTTTGAGAAAATCACGACGGGTGATTGTATGATTGTTCTGGGTATTTTTCATACTTGCTTTTTTTATTCTTCGTTTATATAATGCGATGGTCGGTATGCCCTTCCACATAGATGGCGCTGAAAGGCCGGGCAGGGCACAGATTTTCACAAGCACCACAGCCGATGCATCGTTCCTCATTCACTACCGGAATCTTAAGTGAATTGATATCATCGGGGTCAGAAGGTACCATTAATATGGCTCCGGCCGGGCAGTGGCGGGCACAGTTACCACATTCCACGCCATCGGTCAAGGGAATACAATTTTGTCTTACCCATACGGCATGTCCTATCTGCGTGGCTGATTTATCCGCGGTCGTAATCGGCAGGATAGCGCCTGCGGGGCAAACTTCACTGCATTTGGTACACTCCGGTCGACAGTAGCCGCGCTCGTAGGACATTTCGGGTTGCATCAGCTTCATTAAATCGGTGGAAGGACGAAGCACTTCGTTGGGGCACACCGATACGCATAGTTGACAGGCAGTGCAGTGACGGGCAAAGTTTCGGGCACTTAATGCTCCTGGGGGTACAAGGGGAGTAGCGCGTTTAGGTATTTTCTTATCTTCGATGACTGCCAGTCCGCCGTCCACCTTTTTTTCTTGTGCTTTTAAGGCAGCGGTAGTGGCAAGAAGGGCTGTGGCAGTGAGGAAAGAACGTCGTGATGTTTCTTTATTCCCTTGGGTGGATGTATTGGTTGTTTCTTTCTTTAACTCTTCTTTATGAGGAAAGGCTTGAGAGAAGCTTATAGCTCCATGTCGACATGTGTCAAGGCAGTCCATACATGTCACGCAACGACTGTGGTCTACTGTATGATGCTTGAAATCGATACAGGCTGCTTTACACTTACGGGCACAGAGGCCGCAGTCTTTACACTTGGACTCATCAATCTGGATGCGCCACAGAGAGAAACGCGACAGGAATCCAAGTACTGTGCCTATGGGACAGATGGTGTTGCAGTAAGTTCGTCCGTTTCGCCAAGCCAATGTGGTTATTATGATAAAAGTAAGTGCGGCAATCAGGAAAGTTGGTAGGCTTCTGAGCCAAACGGATGTCTCATAAAAAGCATAACTGTCTACCCGTTCGGCCAAGTAGGCCAATAAATTATTACCCCATTGGTAGAGCGGGGCAAAGAGATTGCTGACGATACGTCCGTACGAACTGTAAGGTGCTAACAGGGCAACGAATGAACCTATACCTGCCACTAATGCTAAAATAAACGCTCCCAATACTGTGTAGCGCAATACATTCTTGGCTGGTGAGTAAGAGAAGCGGTATTTCTTTTTCCTTCTTCGTCCGCTCAACCACGACACGACGTCTTGCATCACCCCCAATGGGCAAATGATGGAACAATACACACGCCCCACAAGCAACGTCAGAATCACCAGCCCAAGGATGACACCCACATTCAATGCCAATAATGCCGGGAGGAATTGTAACTTGGCTGTCCACTCCAGCCACGCATGGATACTTCCCGTAAAGTCGAGAAACAGTAGCGTAACACAGGCGAAGAACAGTACGGCAAAAGTTAGTCTGATTTTACGTAACATTTTCATATGGCTCTATTCATATATATAAGGTAATTTTTTACTGGGACAAAGATAAATCAGAAATGGGATATATGATTATATACAAATTACAGATAGACTTACCTATTTTACAGTTTCTTGATTCGATAAGAAAACTAATCCGCAGTCATTTACTTTTGTTGATATTCATGAATGGGGACAGAAAAGTTTTTCTTCCTATCCAGAATAGGTTTTGACGTGGTTTTTGAAGGTTGCAAACATAGAGGTCGAATGTTGCAACCATTAGCCCTTTAGGTTGCAAACATTCGGGGCTTAGGTTTGCAACCTTCATTGGGTGAGTTTTTACCGGAAATAGTGTGTCATGATTTTTTTATAGACACGAGGGTGAAGGAAGTATCGGATGTCTTTGCCTTCGGCCAGAGCTTGGCGGATGAAGGTAGAGCTAATTTCGAATATAGGTGAGTGAACCAGTCGGACGTGTGAAGGGAGTTCTTCTTCATTTAACGGATAGCCGGGACGGGGGTAGACGAGGAGGAAGTTCTCGGCCAGTAAACGTTCGGATTGATACCAGCGGGGAAAGGATAGCCAGTTGTCCGCTCCGATGATGAGATGAAACGTGTGCATGGGGTACGTTTCCTTAAGTTTGTCCAATGTGTGGATGGTATAGGAAGGGATGGGGAGGTGGAATTCGAAGTCGGAGGCGCGAAAACGCGGGTAGTCGGCTATGGCCAAGCGGACGAGTTCCAATCGTAGAGTATCGGGCAGGAGGTCTTGCCCCAGCTTGAAAGGATTACGCGGAGTGACGAGGAACCACACTTCGTCTATTTCTTCGAATTCGCAAAGATAGTTGGCCAATGCCAGATGCGCGATGTGTATGGGGTTGAACGACCCGCTGAAGATGCCGATGTGCATGTGCGTCAAATCTTTTTGCCGTGCAGAACCCGCCAAGCCGTTATGGCATTGAACGTACAGATAATGGTTACCAGCAGCATGGCGATGGCTGTACTCATTTCCTTATGGTAAAGAAATGCAATGCCTATGCCCAAGGCGCACAGGGCAAGGATGGTATTAATGACAAACAGGCACTTGTTAAGTCGTGGATTATTGTTGCGCGGAGCCAGTTGATTTTTGAGTCCGCCGTTTTCGTAATAGCTCATAGTTAATTCTATTTTTATTGTTGTAAGAACTCCTTGATAATACTCAGTGCTTCGGCTTTGGCTTTTTCCAAATCATCGTTGATGATGATGTGGTCGAAACGCGGGGCAAAGGAGAGTTCGTACTCAGCCTTGGCTACACGGGCTTCGATGACTTTGGGTGCATCGGTGCCTCGATTCACCAGTCTTCGGCGAAGTTCGTCAATGGAAGGGGGCTGGATGAAGAGGGAAAGGGCACGTGCGCCGTAATATTGCTTAATGTTGCATCCACCTACGACATCTACGTCGAATACCACATTTTGTCCTTCATCGAGTTGTTTCTCTACTTGGGTTTTTAGTGTGCCATAGAAACGATCTTGATAGACTTCTTCGTATTCAAGGAATTCGTCATTGGCTACGCGTTGACGGAACTCTTCCGGTGAGAGAAAGAAGTATTCCACTCCATTGCGTTCAGTGCCTCGGGGGGGACGACTGGTAGCTGAGATGGAGAAAGCAAGATTCAGCGGTTGAGCCAGCAGGTAGTTGATGAGGGTCGATTTACCCGAACCTGAGGGGGCTGAGAAGATGATAAGTTTTCCCATAATGGTTACATTACATTTAATACTTGTTCTTTGATTTGTTCGAGTTCGTCCTTCATCTGCACCACAATTTTTTGCATTTCGGCATGATTGGACTTGCTTCCGAGGGTATTGATTTCGCGTCCCATTTCTTGGGCGATGAATCCCAATTTTTTGCCTTGCCCATATCCAGCCTCCAAGGTACTAATGAAGTAGGTCAGGTGATTACTGAGTCGTTGCTTTTCTTCGTTGATGTCGAGCTTCTCGATGTAGTAGATAAGCTCTTGCTCCAAGCGGTTTTTGTCGTAATCCACGCTCAGGGTCTTTTCCAGTGCGTCAGTGATGCGTTCTTTAATTTTCGTCACGCGTTCCTTTTCATAAGGCTCCACTTCGGCTAGTAGACGAGTGATGTTTGCTATCTTCTCGCGGAATTTCTTTTCGAGAGCCATGCCTTCTTGTTTGCGGAACTCTACCAGGTGAGCCAGGGCTTCTTCCATTACTTGGTGGGCGGCTTGCCATTCGTCTTCGGCCAGTTCTTGCATTTCGTTTTTGAGCATGACATCAGGTAAGCGCAGGAGAGTGCCAAACCAGTCTGCGGGTTGGGGTATACCCGTGGCGTCGGATATTTCCTTGATGCGTTTATAGTAGGCGTTCACCAATTCTTGATTGATGGGGGTAGCCAGTTGTTCAGCCTCTTTCTTTTCTACCCACAGGCTGAAGTCTACTTTACCCCTTTCCAGTGTACGTGCTATTTCGTTTCTGATTTCCATCTCTTTCTCGCGGTAAGCGGGAGCGATGCGTGTCGACAAATCCATCGCTTTGCTATTGAGCGATTTTATCTCGACGTTGATTTTCTTATCCGGCAATTCGGCCACGGCTTTGCCATAGCCAGTCATTGATTGTATCATAATGCTTCTTAACTTTTGCGCAAAAATACGGTATTATTTTAATTAGTGAAAATAATCCCGTAAATTTGTCAGCTGATTTTAAAGAGGATTAGAATATTATGTCATGTATCTTACATATTGAGACATCGACTTCTGCTTGCTCGGTAGCAGTAAGTCAGGATGGTCAGAATTTGTTCGAGCAGAAGGATTTGAATGGCCCTTCACACAATGTCGTACTGGGTGTATTTGTCGATGAGGCTTTGTCCTTTGCCGATAGTCACGCCCTGCCGCTGGATGCCGTAGCGGTGAGTTGCGGTCCGGGGTCGTATACGGGTTTACGTATCGGCGTGTCTATGGCCAAAGGCATTTGCTATGGGCGCAATCTTCCGCTTATCGGCTTGCCCACGCTTCAGGTGCAATGTGTACCCGTGTTGCTCTATCACGACGAACTTCCCGAAGATGCTTTGCTTTGCCCTATGATAGACGCTCGGCGTATGGAGGTGTATGCTGCTATTTACGATCGGGCTTTGCGTACGGTGCGTGAAACGAAAGCTGATATCGTGGAGGAGGATACTTATGCTGAGTTCCTCAACGAGCATCCGGTGTATTTTTTTGGAGAAGGCGCGGCCAAGTCGAAAGAGAGACTTAGTCATCCCAATGCGCATTTCATCGAAGGCATACGTCCTTTGGCCAGCATGATGTTTCCCTTGGCCGAGAAGGCTATAGCTTTAGGCGACTTTAAGGATGTGGCCTATTTTGAGCCTTTCTATTTAAAGGAATTTATCCCCGGAAAGCCGAAGAATCTCTTGGGTTGACCGATTTTCATACTTAATAAATATATAATAGTTGTCTTATGCAATATAATACTCAACAAAAGCGGATGCCCTTGCCCGAGTATGGGCGTAGTATTCAAAATATGGTAGATTATGCTTTGACCATCGAAGATCGTGCCGAACGTCAACGTTGTGCCGATACCATCATTAACATCATGGGCAATATGTTTCCCCATCTTCGTGATGTGCCTGAATTCAAACATAAATTGTGGGATCACCTGGCCATCATGTCTGACTTTAAGCTGGATATTGACTATCCGTACGAGGTGATTCGTAAGAGCGACTCCAAGCCCGACCCTATACCCTATCCGTCTACAACGATGCACTATCGGCATTATGGGCGTACGCTGGAGAACCTTATCCGCAAAGCTTGTGATTATCCTGAGGGCGAAGAAAAGCGTAACTTGGTAGCTCTTATCTGCAATCACATGAAGAAGGACTATATGACGTGGAACAAGGACACGGTGGATGATCGGAAGATTGCAGCCGATTTGGACGAGCTTTCGGGCGGACGTTTGCAGATGACGGATGATATTTTGCGTCTGATGGCCGAACGTATCGACTTGTATTATCGGCCGAGAGTTGCTTCGAACAACAATAATAACAGGAATAACGCAAACAACAACAATCATTCGAACAAGAAAAAGTCCTGATATCATGGCATCATTCATCATCGAAGGCGGGCATAAATTGTCCGGTGACATTCATCCGCAGGGAGCCAAGAACGAAGTGTTGCAAATCATCTGCGCCACGTTGCTTACTGACGAGGAAGTGACCGTGCGCAATGTGCCGGACATCTTGGATGTGAATAACCTCATCCAGTTGATGCGCGATATGGGTGTCTCCGTAGCCAAGCAGGGCATCGATACTTATACTTTCCGGGCGGCTAATATTGACTTGGAATATTTGGACAGTGATGAGTTCTTGAAGAAGTGTTCCAGCTTGCGTGGGTCGGTCATGCTTGTGGGGCCGTTGGTGGCGCGTTTTGGCAAAGCCGTTATTTCCAAGCCGGGGGGCGATAAGATCGGACGTCGTAGATTGGATACTCACTTCATTGGCATACAGAAGCTGGGAGCCGATTTCCACTATAACGAACAACGAGGGACGTTTGAGATAGAAGCCGGGCATCTGACGGGTACCTATATGTTGCTGGATGAGGCATCGGTTACGGGTACAGCCAATATTGTCATGGCAGCCGTGCGAGCCAAGGGACGTACCACCATTTATAATGCGGCTTGCGAGCCTTACGTGCAGCAACTTTGTCGGATGCTCAACCGGATGGGAGCCCGCATCGAAGGTATTGCTTCCAATCTGTTGACCATCGACGGGGTAGGTGTCCTGCACGGCACCGAACACACTGTGCTGCCGGACATGATAGAGGTGGGAAGTTTTATTGGCATGGCAGCTATGACGGGCAGTGAAATCACCATTAAGAACGTGTCCCACCAGAATCTCGGCATCATCCCTCAATGCTTCCGTCGATTGGGTATACACTTGGAGCAACGCAAAGATGATATTTATGTTCCTGCTCAGGAGAGCTATGAGATAGAGTCGTTCATCGACGGTTCCATCATGACTATTGCCGACGCGCCTTGGCCGGGACTGACGCCGGACTTGCTGAGCGTGATGCTCGTAGTGGCCACGCAGGCCAAAGGTAGCGTGCTCATCCATCAGAAGATGTTTGAAAGCCGCCTGTTCTTTGTGGACAAGTTGATAGACATGGGGGCGCAAATCATCCTGTGCGACCCGCACCGAGCCGTAGTCATCGGGCACAACCGGGCATTCCGTCTGCACGGTGGTAACATGACCTCGCCTGACATTCGTGCAGGTATCGCCCTACTCATTGCTGCCTTGAGTGCCGACGGCATCAGTCGTATTCACAACATCGAGCAGATAGACCGCGGTTATCAGAACATTGAAGGACGCTTGAATGCCATCGGAGCACGTATTACACGGATATAAGGGTAAGATATGATACGCAGAGAAGAAGTATATAAAATAGGTATATTGAACAAACCGCATGGTCTTCAGGGCGAGTTGTTGTTTACCTTCACGGATGATATTTTCGACCGTGTAGAGGCCGAATATATCGTCTGTCTGTTGGATGGAATTTTCGTACCTTTTTATTTCGAGGCTTACCGTTTTCGTACGGATAGCACTGCTTTGGTGAAACTGGAAGGAGTGGATACCCAAGAACAAGCACGTCGTTTCACTAATGTCGAAGTGTATTTTCCCGTAAAGCATGCCGAAGAAGTCGATACCGACGAGCTGACATGGAGCTATTTTGCCGGTTTTCGCGTGGAAGAAGTACACCATGGTTACTTGGGTGAGATTACGGAAGTGGACACTACTACCGTCAATACACTGTTCGTGGTAGACCACCAAGGCGAAGAATTGCTGATACCTGCCCAGGAAGATTTCATCACTGATATCGACCGGAAGCATAAAATCATCACCATGGTTCTGCCGCAAGGGTTGCTTGCTTTGGATGAAACTGAAACCGAATAACTTCTACAACCTATGACGACGCACCCCCCCCGCAAAAAAAAGCCCAGTCGCAAGCATTGGTGGCATAATATCCGGTTTAAGTATCGTTTGACTATTACCAACGAAAACACGCTGGAAGAAGTGGTCAGCCTCTATGTGTCCAAACTCAACGGATTGTCGTGGCTGATACTGGTACTTACCGTATTGTTTACTATTGCGTCGCTCATCGTGGCTTTTACCCCCTTGCGCAACTATCTGCCTGGTTATATGAATAGTGAAATACGGACGCAAGTAGTTCAAAACGCCCTTCGTGCCGACTCCCTGCAACAACTATTGGCGCAGCAGAACCTGTACATCATGAACATACAGGACATTTTTCGTGGCACGGTCAAGACCGATACGGTTCAGTCCATTGACTCGCTGACCACCCTACGGCAGGACTCACTGATGGAGCGTACCCGACGCGAGGAGGAATTCCGTCGCCGCTACGAGCAGGCTGAGAAGTATAATTTGAATACGTTTGCCGCTAATTCCGAGGCTGGAGGAATGGTGTTCTATTGTCCTACGCGCGGCATCATTTCCGCTCCCTTTAATGTCAGTAAGCAACATTTTGGGGTGGATATTGCGGTCAGCCCGAGCGAAAGCGTGATGGCCGTGCTGGACGGCACCGTCATACTGAGCGCCTATACAGCCGAGAGCGGTTACGTCATCCAGATACAGCATAACCGTGATTTTGTCTCTACCTATAAGCATTGCGGACAGCTGATGAAGAAGACCGGTGACACCGTGAAGGGCGGTGAGGCTATCGCCTTGACAGGAAGCGGAGAACAGACGGACATCGGGCCGCATCTGCATTTCGAATTGTGGCACAAAGGACGTGCCGTCAACCCCGAACAGTATATTGTGTTTTAAGAATATAACATGTGAACAATTGATATGAAGAAACAGATTGCCATACTCGGCTCCACAGGCTCCATCGGCACACAGGCTCTGCAAGTCATCGGAGAACATCCCGACCAATACGAGGCTTATGTGCTGACGGCGGGAAACCGCGTGGAAGAACTCATCCGCCAGGCACGGCAGTTCATGCCCGAAGCCGTGGTGATAGCCAACGAGGCCAAATATCCGCGGCTGAAGGAAGCTCTGGCCGACCTGCCCATCAAGGTGTATGCAGGCGAGGAAGCCCTCTGCCAGATTGTGCAGGAAGCACCCATCGATATGGTGCTGACGGCTATGGTTGGCTACGCGGGGCTGCGCCCCACCATGAACGCCCTTCGTGCCCGCAAGGCCATTGCCTTGGCCAATAAGGAAACGCTGGTGGTGGCCGGAGAACTCATCAATGAACTGGCGCGCGTGAACGGCACGCCCATTCTGCCTGTTGACTCGGAGCACTCGGCCGTGTTCCAGTGCCTGACGGGTGAAGTGGGGAATCCCATCGAGAAAGTGATACTCACCGCTTCGGGAGGCCCCTTCCGTACCTTCACCCGCGAACAACTGGAGACCGTCACCAAAGAACAGGCCCTGCGGCACCCCAATTGGTCGATGGGCGCTAAAATCACCATCGACTCGGCCACGATGATGAACAAGGGCTTTGAAGTGATAGAAGCCAAATGGTTATTCGGCGTGCGGCCTGACCAGATAGAAGTGGTGGTGCATCCGCAGTCGGTCATTCACTCTATGGTGCAGTTTGAAGACGGCGCCGTGAAGGCACAGCTGGGCATGCCGGACATGCGCTTGCCCATCCAGTACGCCTTCTCCTATCCCGACCGCCTGCACGCCTCGTTTCCCCGACTGGACTTTGCCACTTGCACCAGTCTCACTTTCGAGCAGCCTGACACCCGGCGCTTCCGTAACCTGGCCCTGGCCTACGAAGCCCTGCACCAGGGGGGCAACATGCCCTGCATCGTCAACGCCGCTAACGAGGTCTGCGTGGCCGCCTTCCTGGCCGACCGCGTGTCATTCCTCGGCATGAGCGACGCCATCGAACAGGCCATGCAGCGCGTGTCCTTCGTGGCTAGGCCGAGCTATGAAGACTATGTGGAAACTGACAGAATGGCCCGCCGAGTGACGGAGGAAATCTTGACAAAACATACGTAATGAATACTTCTTTTGTCGTTGAACCCCAACGACCCTCTCGTGAGGGTTCAACGACACCCTCGTCAGGGTTTAATGAGGAGCTCGTCGGGGTTTGACGGAAAACTCGTGAGGAACTGACGAAATATGCACTGATAGTCAATGAAATAGAAATTTGAATTAAAACGAACTAATAAAAAACGTAAAAGTAATAATTGTAGATAAATGGAAACATTCCTGATAAAAGCATTACAACTGATTCTGAGCCTTTCTTTGCTCGTTGTCATACATGAAATGGGTCACTTCCTTTTTGCCAAGTTGTTTAAAACAAGGGTCGAGAAGTTCTGCCTTTTCTTCGATCCGTGGTTCACGCTGTTTAAGTTCAAACCCAAGAACAGCGAGACGGAGTATGGCATTGGTTGGCTACCGCTGGGCGGTTATGTCAAAATCAGCGGTATGATAGATGAGTCAATGGACACCGAGCAGATGAAGCAGCCCGTCAAGCCGTGGGAGTTCCGCGCCAAACCGGCGTGGCAACGGCTGCTCATCATGGTGGGCGGCGTGCTGTTCAACTTCTTGCTGGCGCTGTTCATCTACAGCATGATACTCTTTGCTTGGGGCGATGCCTACATCCCCGTGCAGAAAGCACCGCTGGGCATGGACTTCAACGAGACGATGCACCGCGCGGGCTTCCGTGACGGCGACGTGCTCATCTCGGCCGACGGCGTTCCTTTCGAGCGCATGGGTAGTGAATTATTGACGTCGATAGTCGATGCCCGCCAGGTGACGGTGTTGCGCGACGGGAAGGAGGCTTCGGTCTACATCCCCGACGGGCTGATGGACCAATTGCTGGCCGATAGCCTGCGTTTCGCCGACTTCCGCTACCCCTACGTGATAGACAGCTTGGTCGCAGGAGCCCCCGCTCAGTTGGCCGGACTCCAGCCGGGCGACAGCATCACGCGCATGGACGGACAGGCCATCTCCTTCCAGGACTTCCTGCTGACCATGGCCCAACGTCGTCGGCAGGCTGAAACTGCCACGAACGACAGCCTGCGCGACGCCCTGCGCCAAGTTAACCTGACATACGTGCGCGGCGGCGTGACCCACAACCTGACCCTAAGGGCCGACACCGCCTTCCAGGTAGGCGTCTTCGCCGTGATGCAGACCGACCGCCTGCTGCCTGTGGTGGAGAAGGAATATACATTCTTCTCTTCCTTCCCCGCCGGTGTTCGGCTGGGTGTCAATACACTGGCCGGCTATGTGGACCAGATGAAGTATCTGTTCTCCAAGGAGGGTGCTAAGCAATTGGGAGGCTTCGGCACTATTGGCAGCATCTTTCCCTCTACCTGGGATTGGCATCAGTTTTGGTATATGACAGCGTTCCTCAGCATCATCCTGGCCTTCATGAATATATTGCCCATTCCGGCGTTAGATGGCGGACATGTGCTGTTCTTGCTTTATGAGATTGTGGCTCGCCGCAAGCCTAGTGACAAATTCATGGAACGGGCGCAGATGGTTGGTATGTTCCTGCTCTTTGCCTTGCTTATCTGGGCTAATCTGAACGATGTGTTGCGATTCTTATTCTGACAGGATTGATAATGTAGAAGTCCTATTTTTAAACCAAAGAAGTCAAAATAGACATGCCTTTTTTATTACAAAGCCCTGACTTTCCCAAGCCCAGGGCTTTGTGATATCCTAAAGTTTTTGTTTTTTATCTGGAAAATATACGTTCTTTTGCGTCGTAACATACTATCTTTCGCTTGATAACATACGATGTTATCAACCCTAACATTTAATGTTCCGCCACGTCCCCTTTAAAGAAAATCATATTCTCACTCTTAACTCTTCATTAAAACTATCCTTCACCCTTTCACTTCTCCATAAATATCTGATAATAAGCATGATATGATGAAACATTCTTCTTTCACTTCCTTTCACCTCTCTTTTTCTTTCATCCGTATGTTTCACCGCAAACTGTTGATAACCAATCTATTCTGGTGAAACTTCACTCGATGAACTGCTGAAATAATCATTTATGCTTTATCGGACACTAATAAATATAAACAGAGGGCATGTCCATTTCGACACACCCTCTGCTTGTTTTTTTAGGTTCCTATATATGCCTTAAACTCGCTCTTTGATGAGTCCGGTACGATAAGCCACGAGGAGTTTCTTCATGTCTTCTATCTGTGTACGGAGTTCACGCCCTTTGTCTGTATCTTTCACCATCATACGTTGGGAGTTGAATTCCACCAGGAAGGTTGTGGATTTAATATCCTGTCCTTCTTCGATGGCTTTTTGTCGGCTTTGGAAAGGCTCGTGTTGAACCAATTGAAGACCATGCGAGTGATAAACCAAGGTGTATCCGGCGATACCCGTTTCGGGTTGATAAGCTTTGGAGAATCCTCCGTCTATAACCAATAGTTTTCCTCCTGCTTTGATAGGCTTTTCGCCTTTAAGGGTCTTTACAGGTACATGCCCGTTGATGATATGGGCATGTTCGCCAGGTTCTATACCAAACTCTTCGAGGATACGGTCGCATACGTCAGCATCGTTTCGTAGCGTGTAGTAATAACCTTTGGTTTCCTTGTGCAGTTCCTTGTCTGCTATGAAATAGCGTTCAAAGGTGGCCATCTTGTCCTTGTCGAATGAGGGAGCATCGGGGCCACACCATAAGTACCACATGTAATCCCTGGCAAAGCTCTTTTCCTCGGTGTTTTCGTCTTCGAAGTAGGCTGTGCGGATTAGTTGGTCTGTCTTTTTCAGCAAACGTTCGCCCCAATATTCCTTATTTCCGATGCGTACATGCTTGAAACTTCCATCGGCCTCCATCGGGATGGAGGCATGGTACAAGAGGTTACTGTTGCATACCAGGTACATGCTTCCGTAGGTGAAAAGGCAACGCATGTGCTTACGCAGCTTTTCACTATTCATGAACGAGGCATGTATCTTCTCTACAAGTTCTTGTTCTTCTTCACTGAGCCGATAAGGGTCTGCTGGGTCAATGGTGGGGAAGTTAATGTCGCGCATCTCGTATTCTTTGCCTTCGTACACAAAGACACCTCGGGCGAAGTCTATGAGATGTAGGAGCTTACGATTCTGCATGCCGAATTCAGGTCTACGGTCGATGATGGAGGCTTCGAGTTTGAGCTGGATGATAGTAATGGCCTTGTGCATTTGAGTGATGAGGCGCAGGGTTTTTTCATTATATCGTCCGTCGGCATAGTTGGTCTTGGGAGTGAAGATTTCACATGGATCGTCCCCATAAGTCTCCATGGCGAAGGTGGCCAAGGGTAGAAGATTGATACCATATCCGTCCTCCAGCGTGCCGAGGTTGGCATAACGCATGGACATGCGGATGACGTTGGCCATACAGGCATCGTTGCCCGAGGCAGCTCCCATCCAAAGAATATCGTGGTTACCCCATTGAATATCGAAGTTATGATAATCGCACAAGGTATCCATAATGATGTGTGCTCCGGGGCCTCGGTCGTATATGTCACCTACGATATGCAGAGAATCGATGGTGAGGCGTTGGATGAGGTTGCACAGGGCGATGATGAAGTCATCGGCCCGCTTGGTGGAGATAATGGTACTGATGATGACGTTGATGTAGGCCTGCTTGTTGGGGTCGATGCTTGATTCGTGTAGAAGCTCCTGAATAATGTAGGAGAACTCTTCGGGCAAGGCCTTGCGCACTTTGGAGCGGGTATACTTGGAGGAAACATTTTGGCATACCTTGACCAGTTGGTTTAAAGTAATCTGGTACCAATCTTCGAGGTCTTTTTCACGTTCCTTGACCAGGCGCAATTTCTCTTCAGGATAGTAGATGAGGGTACAGATTTCTTTCTTTTCGCTTTCGCGGAGAGTATGTCCGAAGATTTCGTTCACTTTCCGCTTGACGGCTCCCGAAGCATTTTTCAGCACATGCTGAAAAGCTTCATACTCCCCGTGCAGGTCGGTCAGGAAGTGTTCGGTACCCTTTGGGAGGTTTAAGATGGCCTCCAAATTGATAATCTCGGTACTTGCGTCGGCTATGGTCGGAAAGCTTCGCGAAAGGAGCTGCAAGTAGCGCAAATCGCTAATGATGATCTCCGGTGTTATATTTCCCATGATTTTATAATTTAAGTTTTCTATATCTTTTTCTGTCCTCATACATTAATTTAGTAAAAACATCAGCAACACTTGGGCAATAATGACCCGTAAGAACATGCACAGAGGATACACTGTAGCATAAGATACGGAGGGATTATCTCCCGGGATGGTGTCATTAGCATAGTTCAACGCCATGGGGTTTGCCATGCTTCCACAGAGCATACCTGCTACGGATCCGAAATCGACTTTTGCCCATCGAAGCCCTATCAGTCCCATGATAAGCACAGGAACCAGTGTCAGAATGAATCCTACACCTATCCATAAGAGACCTTCCGGGCGGAATACGGTTTCGAAGAAGTGCTCTCCTGCATCCAGCCCGAGGCAGGCCAAGTAAAGAGACAGACCCAATGCGCGAAGCATCAAGTTGGCACTTCGGGTGGTATACGTAATCATGTGCAAACGAGGCCCAAAGGTACCTATCAGGATGCCCACAATGATGGGGCCTCCTGCCAATCCTAACTTTACAGGGGCACTAATTCCTGGTAGGGAGATGGGAATGGCACCTAAAATGAGTCCCAAGATGATGCCTACGAATACTGTAGCTAAATTAGGCTCCTTTAGACTTTTGATAGCATTGCCCAACACTTTTTCTACATTGTGCACCGATGCCGCTTCGCCTACAATGGTCAATCTGTCTCCCAGTTGTAATGTGAGTTCGGCCGTGGCCAGTAGTTGCACTCCGCTTCGGTATACCCGGGTGATATTTACTCCGTAATGATTTCTTAGGTGTAGGGCACCCAGTTTCTTTCCATTCAATTCAGGGCGGGTCACTACGATGCGTTGGGAAATGAGTTTGCTATCGATGGCATCCCAATCAATGTCTTCCTTATTCCAATCTGTATGTTCTTGTTCTCCAAACAAAATGGTCATGGATTCTGCTCCCTTTTCGGAAGTGATGACCAGAAGCCGGTCTCCTTCTTTTAATATCATGTCCGAAGTAGGGATGCTCACTTTGCCATTCCTCCACAAACGGGAGATGACGAATTTGGCATGACTCCACTCTGCTATCTCTTTAATGCTCTTCCCGAAGATGCCTGGATTGTGTACTTGGAAAGCGCCTATATAAGTCTTGTTTTCATTATCTTTTTCCGGTACATTTAAGTCTTTGTCTCTCACCCAAAGTTTACGCATGAGGAGGATGGCCAATATCACACCAATGACTCCCAACGGATAGCTCACCGCACATCCCAAGGCTGGGGTACTGGTCTCCATGCCCATTTGCTTTAAGGTCTGTTGAGCTGCACCTAGCGCGGGGGTATTTGTAGTAGCTCCGCACAGGATGCCTACCATGTCCGGTAACGATATGCCGGTACACCAACTTCCTATTATGGCCATTAGCGTACCAATTAGTATCACTCCGATTCCCAGCATGTTCAAGCGTACTCCTCCTTTACGGAAAGAACTGAAAAAACCTGGTCCCACTTGTAGCCCCAACGCATAGACAAATAACACCAATCCGAAACTTTCGGCATAGTTTAGCATTTGCTGGTCAATCTTTAATCCGAAGTGTCCAGCCAGGATACCTGCAAAGAATACGAAAGTTACTCCCAGTGATATTCCCCACATGCGTACTTTACCCAGCCCTAATCCGATGGCGGAAATTAGGGAGAGAACCACTACGGCTTGTAGGGCAGAGGGCTCGAGAAACAAATTATACAGCCAATCCAATGTATTCGTTTATATACCGGTGTAACTGAATTATTTTTCTATGTTTTTTTCTTTCGCAGCCTTCCTTCGAGCACGCCATACTTCAATAATGGCGGGTAGGGTGGAAATGAAAATAATTGCTATGACTAGAATCTTTAAGTTCGATTGCACGAAAGGCAAGTCTCCGAAGAAATATCCTGCATAGCAAAACAAAGCGACCCAAAGAGCTCCTCCCGTTATGTTGTAGAGCATGAAGTAGTAGTAGTGCATCTTCCCCATGCCGGCCACAAACGGGGCGAACGTACGTACGATAGGTACAAAGCGTGCGATGATGATGGTTTTGCCACCGTATTTCTTATAAAATTCATGCGTCTTGTCCAAATAGCTCTGTTTGAAAATCTTAGATTCGGGATTATTGAATAGTTTCTTCCCGAAGAAATGCCCTATCATGTAATTGCACGAATCGCCCAATACGGCCGCGCCAAATACAATGAGCGCCAAAATGTTCACTTCTAGTGGCATATCAGGCTGAGCCGCAATGGCTCCTGCTACAAACAACAATGAATCGCCCGGAAGGAAAGGAGTAACCACCAACCCCGTTTCGCAGAAAATCACTAAAAACAATATAGCATAGGTCCACAAGTGATATTCTTGCACGATGCTAATCATGTATTGGTCGATGTGGAGGATAAAATCGATAATGAACTCCATAATATGCTTATTTTTCCATTCTATTTTTTTACTAAAAAAGGCGACCGCAAGAAACTATGCAGCCGCCCTCCAAGAAACTTTGAGTAGTGGATACGAGAATCGAACTCGTATTGCATGCGTGAGAGGCATGTGTCCTAACCGTTAGACGAATCCACCAATTATTCATTCGTTTGTACACCCTCAGGGATTCGAACCCTGGACCCACTGATTAAGAGTCAGTTGCTCTACCAACTGAGCTAAGGGTGCAACTTACATGTTGCGGAAGCTGGGGGATTCGAACCCCCGGTACGGTTACCCGTACGGCAGTTTAGCAAACTGCTGGTTTCAGCCACTCACCCAAACTTCCTTAGTGACCAGCATTCTTTGGAAATGCGGTGCAAAGGTAGAGAAAGTTTTGGAGTATACAAATCTTTCCGGCATATTTTTTTCATCACTTTTTGGGGTGTATGTCCTAATCAGCTAACATTCAAAGGATAAGGTGGAAATGTTTTTTTTGCTTTGTTTTGCGGAGGCGTGGTCTTTTCCAGCGTGTGATGCTTTCTCTTTCAAGGGAAGGCTGCTTTTATCCGAACTGAAGGGTGAAGCAACTTCCTTGCCCTACGGTGGACTGTACGGTGATATTGCCCCCGTGTCGGTTCATGATCTGCTTGCAAAGACTGAGTCCGATACCCGACCCGTTGCTTTTCGTGGTAAAGAACGGGACGAATATCTTATCCTGTACGTCGGATAGGATGCCTTCCCCGTTGTCGGTTACCGTGATGGTGTTGAGCCAGGGGGAGAGCTGGTGCGAGCGGATTTCGATGCGAGGCTCGGGGGTATGAGCACAGGCTTCGCGTGCGTTCTTGATGAGGTTAATAAGCACTTGTTCTATCTGCGTACGGTCGATTTGCAGGGTGCAGTCGGCGGAGGGGAGTTCCACGCGGATGTACGGTTCGGGGAAGAGCTTCTGCAAATCTTGAAGGAGCTCGGTGAGGGAGACAGGGCGACGCACAGGGGCCGGGAGTCGGGTGAGCTTCCGGTAGTTCTCTACGAACTCCAGCAGGCCTTTGCTACGGCGGTGGATGGTCAGCAAGCCTTGGCGCATGACGTTGTAATTCTTCTCGGTGACATCTCGATCGCTTAACGTTTCAGAGAGGGAAATGATGGGAGTGATGGAGTTCATGATTTCGTGCGTCAGCACCCGTATGAGCTTTTGCCAGGCGTCCATCTCGTGCCGCTCTACGAGGCGGGTGCGGAAAGCGCGCATGGATTCGCTGAGTTCGTCCACCATCTGTTCCATGGCTCGGTTGCGATAGGGGGAACGGAAAGACAGGGAGGTGTCGTCCAGACGCAGGCTTTCGGCCAGGTGACGCATCATGCGTATCTGGATCATCTGCATGCGATAGAGGTTAGCCCCTAAGGCGATGAGCAGGAGTAATGCCATCAGTGCGCTGAACCATAAACGTGAATGCACCAGCAAGAGGGTGGAAGCTCCCGCCAAGGCAATGCCAAGGATATGCAGGGTCACGATGAAGGAATAACGTCTCATAAGCCAAGCTTTTCCAGTTTACGGTAGAGGGCATAGCGGGTGATGCCCAGATATTCGGCGGCACGGCTCATGTTTCCGCTGGCCAGTCGCAGGGCACGCTCTACGGTTTGCCGTTCAATCTGCTCCAAGTTGAGCGTTTCCGTCTCTTCCTTCCGTGCCGCGGTAGGAGAGGAAGAGGAAGGAAAGACGAAGTTTTCGGGATGAAGTGAGGTTCCGTTAGGGCTGAGGATAACGGCCCGTTCGAGGGTATGCTGAAGTTCGCGCACATTGCCCGGCCACGGATATTTCAAAAGTTTGTTTTTGGCTTCGCGCGTCAATCCCTTTATTTCCTTTTGATACTTACGGGCGTAGCGTTGCAGGAAGTGTTCGCTCAAAAGCAGAATGTCGTTTCCCCGTTCACGCAAGGGAGGTATGTGCAGTTCGATGGTGTTGATGCGGTAGAGCAGGTCTTGCCTGAAGTGTCCTTCGGTCACCATGTGGCGGATGTCGGCGTTGGTGGCACAGATAAGGCGCACGTCGATGGGGGTAGTCTGTGTGCTTCCCAGGCGGGTAATTTGCCGTTTTTCGATGGCGGTGAGCAGTTTGGCCTGCATGGGCAGGGAGAGGTTGCCTATCTCGTCGAGGAACAGCGTGCCTCCGGTAGCTATCTCCATGCGTCCGGCTTTGGCTTTGCGGGCATCGGTAAAGGCTCCGCGTTCGTACCCGAAGAGCTCGCTTTCAAAGAGTTGTTCGGGGATACTGCCCAAGTCGATGGTGACAAAGGGACGTCCGTAGCGGGGCGAATGGCGGTAGAGCAGGCGGGCGAAGACGTCCTTTCCGGTGCCGTTTTCGCCCAAGATGAGGATATTGGCATCCGTGTCGCTCAGCTTTTCCACAGTGTCCAGCACCTGAAGCATGGCGGGAGACTGACCGATGACGGGTTCGTCCGTGGCGTCACTCAGCACTTCTACCTGTTCGCGCAGGAGGGAAACTTCACATCGCGACCGGCGCAGCTTCATGCCGGAGGACAAAGTGGCGAGCAGCTTTTCTTTTTCCCATGGCTTGGGGACAAAGTCGGTAGCTCCGGCCTTGATGGCCCGCACGGCTTTGTCCGTGTCCGAGTAGGCGGTCATGAAGATAACCACGGCTTGCGGGTCGATACGCAATATTTGTTTGAGGCAGTCGAATCCTTCCTGTCCGCTGATGGCGTCCCGGCTGAAGTTCATGTCCAGCAGGACAAGGTCGGGGCGGAAGTTGGTCATGAAGTGTTCGATGCGGTCGGGCGTGGTGGTGACCTTCACCTTTTCCGCATACGGCTCCAGCAAGAGGTTGAGGGCGAAGAGCACGTCTTCGTTATCATCGACAATGAGTATTTTTCCAAGCTGTTCCATATAGATTATCGCTTAGTCCAATTCTCTATAATAATGTCTGGCAAACGTTCTAAATGCTTCACATTGTCTGTCACCATAACCATGTTGTTGATTATAGCAGAGCAACCTATCAGAATATCAAAGTCGTCTATCAACAGCCCCTTACGTTTTAGCTCAGCTTTGACATCACCAAATAGAGGTAATGCGTCTGTTATAGGTATAATCTTGAAATGGTTGACAATGAAACTTACGTCTTTCAAACGTTCCTCTTTGTTGTTGCTGAAAGCGGCTCCGAAATACAATTCGCCTAACGTAATTTCAGATACAAAACAGTTAACAGGCTGTACCTTTTTTATGGTTTCTCGTACGCCATATTTGTTTTTTAGTAGTGAGATGCAAATATTTGTATCAAGTAAATAGTGCTTCTTCATTAGAATTCCTCTATTTTTCTGGTTTGGTTACTGGTTCTGCTTTCACGGATGATTTTCATTTCGTCTTCTACAGAACGATCATCTTCCCACGCTCCGGTCAGTTCATCAAAGAAATCAGAGTAAGAGGCCGCTTTAGCTGCATGAGTTGCTTTATTCTTCAATGATTCAGACAATCTTCCAATGATGTCAAGTTTAAGTGTCGGGTTGAGTGGCTCAAGTATTCGCATGTACCAATCAACAGGAGATAATGTATGTTCCATTCGTTTTCCTTTCTTTTAAAAGTTCCTCGGGGACAAAGATAAACAAAATATCCGTGGGTTGTATGTGCGATAGCGCACGATTTTTGTGCGATAATGCACACTCTTTTAAAGGCTGATTTCAATCTTATCTGTTGATAATAAGTGATATACGGTTTTGGCACGGCATTTGATGTCTGTTTTCTGTAAAATAGTATTGTTATGTATAGACGTATCATTATATGGAGTATGGCCCTTTGCTTTTCCTATTTAGAGAGCGGGGCACAGGAAACACCGATGGAGCTTTCCTTACAGGAGACCATCCGTCATGCCCAGGAGCAGTCGCCCGACGCGCAAAGCGCCCGCCACGCTTATCGCTCCGCTTATTGGAATTACCGTTATTACCGGGCGAACTACCTGCCCAACCTGACGCTGACGTCCAATCCTTACCTCGACCGCGCCATCAACAAAGTGACCATGGGCGACGGCAGCGTGAAGTTTGTGGAGCAAAACCTGTTGGCTACGGACTTGACGCTCAGCCTGACGCAGAACGTGCCTTGGACGGGAGGAACGTTCTTTGTGGAGACTTCGGCCCAGCGCATCGACCTTTTCTCTGACGACAGCCATTCCTACCAGACCTCACCCGTGAACATCGGTTACCAACAGTCGCTCTTCGGGTATAATTCGCTCAAGTGGGACCGACGCATCGAGCCGGTGCGCTACAGGGAGGCGTGCAAGGTGTATGCCGAGACACTGGAACTGGTGGCGGCCAGTGCCACGGAGAAATTCTTCGACCTGGCCACGGCGCAGAGCAATTACGAGACCGCCTGCACCAATTATGCCCATGCGGACACCTTATATAAATATGCACAAGGCCGCTACAACATCGGCACCATCAGCGAGAACGAGATGCTCCAGCTGGAGATAAACAAGCTCACAGAGGAGACCAACCGCATGAATGCCCGCATCGAGGTGGAGAACGCTATGCAGGAACTCCGCTCGTACTTGGGCATTCAGCAGGACCTGGAGTTGAAGGTGAGCGTGGACAGCGTTTTGCCGAATCTGCACATCGACTTGGGCGAGGCGTTGATGCTGGCCACGGAAAACAGTCCCGACATAGAGGACATGAAGTTGCGCCGCTTGGAGAGCGAGAGTGCCGTTTCGCAAGCCCGTGCCAATGCCGGACTGAAAGCGGACATCTACCTGCGCTTCGGCCTGACGCAGACCGCCGACCGCTGGAAGGATGCCTGGCGCGACCCCATGGACCAGCAATATGTCTCGCTGGGCATCACGTTGCCCATACTCGACTGGGGACGTGGCAAAGGACGGGTGCGGGTGGCAAAGAGTAACCGTGACTTGGTGTACACGCAGGTGGAGCAGGACAAGACCGACTTCGAGCAGAACATCCGCAAGCTGGTGCGCCAGTTCAACCTACAGGCGCAGCGCGTACACATCGCCCGCAGGACGGACCTCACCGCCCGGCGCCGTGCCGAAGTGGCCCGCAAGCTCTACCTCTTGGGGCAGTCCTCCGTGTTGGACCTCAACGCTTCCATCACAGAGAAAGACACCGCCCGGCGGACGTACCTTTCCGCCCTGCACGAGTATTGGAGCATGTACTACACGCTCCGCAGCCTGACGCTCTATGACTTCGAGCGGGGCGTTGGATTGCAGGAAGATTTGGAGCGGCTGATAAAGTAGCGCCGAAAGGAAGCCTTTGTATGACTTCGACCACAGGAAGGTATTACCCCGATGAGGAATCAGTGCCACCTATTCCAGGAATCAGTGCCATCTTTTGTAGGAATCAGTGCCACTGATTCTATATCGAGGTAATACCCCGGCCGCCTAAAGGCAGCAGCCCGACCGGCTTAAAGCCTGACAAAGAAACCGCTAAAGAATTACATAAACCTATTAATCGCAAGATACAGATGGATATTAAACTCGAAAAGAAACCTTGGTACATCCGTTACCGTTATTACCTGGCGGGAGGCGTGGCCTTTTGCGCTTTCCTCGTCTATGTCATTATCCTCTCCGCCGGACCGCGTAAGCTGCGCATCGAGCGGGACAACATTCAGATAGCCGAAGTGCGGCAGGACAAGTTCATGGAGTATGTCGATGTGGAGGGACTGGTGCAGCCCATCCTCACCATCAAGGTGAACGCCCGTGAGGCGGGAAGCGTGCTGCGCATCGTGGGGGAGGAAGGCAGCCTCCTGAAGCAGGGCGACACGATACTTGTATTGGAGAATCCCGACTTGCTGCGCGACATCGAAGACCAGCAGGACGAATGGGAGAAACAGCTTGTCACCTACCGCGAGAAGGAGATAGAGATGCAGAAGCAGAGCCTCACCCTACGCCAGCAGGCCTTGCAGAGCGATTACGAACTGGCAAAACTGCGCCGCACTTACGAGTTGGAGCAGGAGGAGTATCGCATGGGCATCAAAAGCCGCGCCCAGTTGCAAGTGGCCGAGGACGAATACCGTTTCAAGGAAAAGACAGCCCGCCTGCAACGGGAGAGTCTGCGTCACGATTCTGCCATGTCACTCATCCAAAGCGACCTTCTGCGGGCCGACCGCGAGCGGGAACACAAGAAGTATCAGCGTTCGCGCCGCCGCCTGGCCGACTTGGTGGTGCGTGCCCCCATCGGAGGCCAGCTCAGTTTTGTAGGCGTCACGCCCGGCCAGCAGGTACAGTCCGGCGAGAGCATCGGCGAGATTAAGGTGCTCGACCAGTTCAAGGTGCATACGTCGCTCAGCGAATATTACATCGACCGCATCACCACCGGCTTGCCTGCCACCATCCTCTATCAAGGCAAGCGTTATCCCTTGCGCATCACCAAGGTGGTGCCCGAGGTGAAGGACCGCCTCTTTGACGTAGACCTCGTGTTTACGGACGGCATGCCGGACAATGTCCGTGTGGGCAAGAGTTTCCGCGTGCAGATTGAGTTGGGTCAGCCGGAAGACGCGGTAGTCATTCCCCGCGGCAATTTCTATCAGGCCACGGGCGGCCAGTGGATTTACCGTCTGAACGAAGACGGGACACGTGCCCGCCGTGTTCCCCTCACCATCGGACGCCAGAACCCTCAGCAATACGAAGTGACGGACGGCCTGCAGCCGGGCGACCGGGTCATCGTGACAGGCTACGACTCGTTCGGCGAGGCGGAGGAGCTGGTGATTAAATAGTGTATATAATCAGATTTGAACTTATATTTGCATACGTATGTTGTTTGTTCATTATTTAAAAATCGCTTGGCGCAACCTGCTGAAATATCGCACGCAGACTGCCATTAACGTCATCGGGTTGGCCGTGGGCTTCGCCTGCTTTGCGTTTGCCAACCTGTGGATGCGGTACGAGACCACTTACGATGCTTCCCATCCGGGAGCGGAACGGATGTATCTGCTCTACATGGAGAGTATGATGGACAATAGTGGATTTATGGCTCATGCGCCTTATCCGACCTCAACGTTGCTGAAGGCGGAATTCCCTGAAGTAGAGGAGGCTTGTGCTTTTACACGTCTTCCGCTTGACGGATTGAACATGAAAGAAGATGCGCCCGAAGTGCAGATGCCTTGTATGCAATTGGATTCCTGCGGCATGCGTATGTTTGGCATACAGTTACTGGCTGGAAGTATGGATTTCCTTTATTCCAATGAACAGATAGCGTTGACGGAAAGCACTGCCCGGCGTTTTTTCGGGACAACAGCGGAGGCGGTAGGAAAGACAGTGTACTATCGGGACGAGCCACATACGGTGTGTGCCGTGGTGTCCGATTTGCCCCATAGTAATTTCTCTTTTGGGTTCATTGCCGAGGGAGCTTATTTCCGCAAGTGGCAGGATAATTGGTGGAACGGTGGTTTTCAAGTCATTGTCAAGTTGCGTGAGGGCGTGTCGGCTGAGGCTTTTTATGAAAAGATGCAAGCCTACGGTGAAAAGTTGGATTCGAACGATAGCAGAGTGATTGTAAAACGCATGAAGCTGATGCCGGTTACGGAGTATCGTTATGCCCCGTTCAATCCGGAATGCGAAGTGCGTTTCTCCTACTTGGTACTTTTTGCCGTGGCGGGAGGATTGGTTATACTTTGTTCTTTGTTCAATCATTTGGCGCTGTTTATCTCACGCATCAACATCCGTCGCAGGGAGTTAGGACTTCGCAAGGTTTGCGGTTCGTCCGGACGTGGCCTGTTTGCCATGCTTACGATGGAGTATGCGTTGCTTATCCTGTTATCCGGTTTGGTGGGCATGACATTGGTGGAGGCGTTACGTTCTCCGTTTAATGCTTTGTCCGGTGTAGAAGGAGATATCTACGTACAGTCCTTACTTTATTTTGTGACGGTATTCATCTTATCTTTGTTCTTGTTGGTGCCTTTCGTCTGGCGTTTCGCTTCCTTGCGTCCGGAGCGGAGTGGGGCAAGGGCTTTCCCGCGCGGCATGGTCATTGTTCAGCTTTTCATCAGTCTTTTGGCCATCTTCAGTATGGCGGTATTGATGAAACAACTGAATTACTTAAAGACAACCGATTTGGGATGGGAACGCAAAGACCTGGCCGTTTTCACCTATATCTATCCTGACGGGGCGGAGGATGAAATCTTGGACAAGGTGCGCCAAATGCCTTGCACTCGTGAAGTCTTGTCCGGTTATTACGGCATCCTGCCTGAAGGTATGCTGAGTGCTACAAATTTAGATTGGGAGGGTCGTCCCGAAGGACACACATTGGATGGCATTAAGACCATGTGTATGGATGAGACTTTGGCACGTTTCTATGGCATCCGCACAATGGAAGGTGAGATGTTGAGGAACCATGACAAGGGAAAAGCGATGCTCAATGAATCCGCTGTACGCGCGATGGGCGTGACGGATCCGATAGGATTGAAAGTGAAGACAGGTCGGGGAACAGTCTTGACCATTGTGGGTATTGTGCGGGATTTCCATATTTCTCCTCCAACGATACCCGTGACACCCACGCTTTTTGTCTGCAAAGGTGAATTAGGTTGGGGAGACGGTGATGATGTACTGGTGAAATATCATCCCGGACAATGGAAAAGCTTGCGTACCGGGGTAGACAGTCTGTTTGCCCAAAACTATTCCAACGTGAACTACCAGTTGGTGAATGTTATGGACGAGTATGACAGTTATCTTGTGTCCGAGACCCTACTTCTTCACCTGTTGGGCTTTGTTTCCCTCGTATGCATGTTTGTCTCCGCTTTCGGTATCTTCTCCATGGTCACATTGAGTTGCGAACGCCGCCGCAAGGAGGTAGCCATCCGCAAAGTGAACGGTGCGCGGGTGGGGGATATCCTCGCACTCTTTGCTCGGGAGTATCTGCTTCTGCTGGTGATCGCTTCGGCGGTGGCCTTCCCCGTTGGCTACGTACTGATGAAGCGCTGGCTGGAGAACTACGTGGAGCAGACCTCTATCTCCGCTTGGATATATATCGTTATCTTTGCGGGTATGGCGGTATTGATAGCCTTGTGCATCGGCTGGCGCGTATGGCGTGCCGCCAACGAGAATCCCGCCGAGGTCGTGAAAAGTGAGTAATGTAAATAAGTAGAGAATAAAAAATAATAGCATACAGATATGAAAAAGATTTTAATGACAGGTTGGGTAATGTGCTGTCTGGCATCATGTGGCACAGGAGCAAAAGTCGATGCGGACAAGTTTTTGATAACAGGGCAGTTAAGGAATGTGCCGGACAGTACAGAAATACTTGTATTGCAGGAGGACGGAACTCGGTTACTGAAAACCGTTATGAAAGATACTGTGATGAACGGGGCGTTTACGTTCAGTGACACGACTTCGTGCGTAAAGAAGCTTTTGCTTATTTCCAATAATGAAGGGTTTCCCAATAATTGGTTGGAAGTGTGGGTGGCTCCGGGTGAGGAGGCGAAGATTTGCGGAGAGAATAAATTGATTTGTGTATGGAAGGTTGAGAGTGATGTGCCTGAACAGTTAGAGGCGAATGCTTTTCAAACTTGTGCCGGTAGCTTGCGGGAAGAATATACGAAGCTGGAAGTGAAGGAAGTCGATTGGTTCAGAAAGATGGATAGCGGGGCGGAAAATCGGGAAACAGTTTGGAAGGAAGTGAATGCTCTGCGTGAGAAGTCTTGGCCCATGATGCGTGAATTGTTTAAAAAAGAATTGGACTACATGCAGACTGCACCGATAGGTCGTGTGTGGTTGGAACGATTGGAAACGTATGCCAGGATGGTGCCTTCCAAGGAGTTTATGCCTTACTCTAAGGAGTTGAAAGCGTTGTACGCCCGACTTCCGGAGGATATGAAACAGAGTAAGGAAGCCCGGATAGTACGTCAGTACCTTTATCCCACCGGGACGGTTAAGGTGGGCGACCCGATGGTGGATACCGACCTCTACGATATAGAAGGTCGTACGCACCGCCTTGCGGAGTTCAAAGGAAAATATATCCTGCTGGACTTCTGGAGTGTGGGTTGCGGCTCTTGCATCGCCTCCCTGCCTGAGATAGAGGAAATCAGCGAAGCTTATGCAGACTCGTTGGTCGTAGTGAGTATCAGTCTCGATTCCGAAAAGGTTTGGGTGGATTACGTGAAAGAGAAGAAACTCAATGGGCATCAGTGGAACGAGTTGACGGAGTTGAATAGCGACCTGGCGATATGTTATCAGGTAAAAGGTTATCCTTCTTACGTGCTGATAGCTCCCGATGGCCGTATTAAGGCGATGTGGTCAGGTTATGGCAAAGGCTCGCTTTGGCAGCGAATGAAAGAGTTGTTGGGGAGGGCAGGATTTTAAATATGAAGAAACATGAAACATCTTTGTAACAGGTAGAGAATAAAAATAGAAATAGACGCATGAAAACATTTACTTACGCCCTGCGGCACCTGAAGCGTGCCCGGGCTTACACGGTCATCAATCTCTTGGGCTTGGCGTTGAGCCTGGCCTGCTGCATCGTGCTGATGCGCTACATCCACAGGGAACTGACGGTGGATACGCATTGCGTGGACAGGGACCGAACGGTATTGGTTTTGGGAGACATGGGTGGAAATGTATATCCCGTAGATCTGAAATCGCGTTGGGCGCATCCCGACAC
>CALUOT010000016.1 GCA_944322355.1 uncultured Bacteroides sp.
GGCACCCTGAGCGAAGCAGCCGGCCTCTATGTAGGCATGGACCGCTTCGACGTGCGCGAACAGATTGAAAAAGACCTTGCCGCCGCCGGCCTGTTGGAGAAGGTGGAGGCTTACACCAACAAGGTGGGCTTCTCCGAGCGTACCAACGTAGCCATCGAGCCGAAGCTCTCCATGCAGTGGTTCCTCAAGATGCAGCACTTTGCCGACATGGCTCTGCCGCCCGTCATGAACGACGAACTGAAGTTCTATCCCGCGAAGTATAAGAATATCTACAAGAACTGGTTGGAGAACATCAAGGACTGGTGCATCAGCCGCCAGCTCTGGTGGGGACACCGCATCCCGGCCTACTTCTTGCCCGAAGGCGGATATGTGGTGGCCGAGACGCCCGAGAAGGCATTGGAGCTGGCCAAGGAGAAGACCGGCAACGACGCCCTCACTGTGCAGGATTTGCGCCAGGATGAAGACTGCCTCGACACGTGGTTCTCTTCGTGGCTCTGGCCCATCTCCCTCTTCGACGGCATCAACAACCCCGGCAACGAGGAAATCAAATACTACTATCCCACGAGCGACCTGGTGACCGCCCCGGACATCATCTTTTTCTGGGTAGCCCGTATGATTATGGCCGGATACGAGTATATGGGCGATATGCCTTTCCGCAACGTCTATTTCACGGGTATTGTGCGTGACAAGTTGGGACGGAAGATGTCCAAGTCGTTGGGTAATTCACCCGATCCCTTGGAACTGATTGACCGCTTTGGTGCAGACGGCGTGCGTATGGGTATGATGCTTTCTGCTCCAGCCGGAAACGACATTCTTTTCGACGAAGCTTTGTGCGAACAGGGACGCAATTTCTGTAATAAGATTTGGAATGCGTTCCGTCTGATTAAAGGATGGCAGGTGAGTGAGGAAGTGCCTGTACCCGAAGCTTCCACACTGGCTATGCAATGGTTTGATGCCAAGCAGAATGCCGTAGCCGTTGAAGTGGCTGACCTCTTTAGCAAATATCGTTTGAGTGAGGCACTGATGGCCGTCTACAAATTGTTCTGGGACGAATTCTCTTCCTGGTACCTGGAAATGATTAAGCCTGCTTACGGGCAACCCATCAGTAAAGAGGTGTACGACCGTACCATTGCTTTCTTTGACAATCTGCTGCATCTGTTGCATCCCTTTATGCCTTTTATTACGGAAGAGTTGTGGCAACATCTGCAAGAACGTGGGGAAGGAGAGAGTCTGATGGTCAGCCCGATGCTTGTACCCGCTGCCTACGATGAGTCCTTGTTGCAACGCTTCGAAGGGGTGAAAGAGGTAATCAGTAACCTACGTTCCATTCGTTTGCAGAAGAACATTGCTCAAAAGGAAACTTTGGAGTTGCAGGTGGTAGGCGAGAATCCCGTAGCTGCCTTCCATGCTATATTAATAAAGATGTGTAATCTGTCCGCCATTCAGGAGGTAGCAACGAAGCCCGAAGGTGCAGCCTCGTTCATGGTCGGCACGACGGAATATGCTGTTCCCTTAGGAAACCTGGTTGATGTGGAAGCTGAGATAGCCCGTATGGAAGCCGAATTGAAGCACAAGGAAGGTTTCTTGCAAGGAGTATTGAAGAAACTCTCGAACGAGAAGTTTGTCAATAATGCACCGGCTGCTGTCATTGAGTTGGAGCGTAAGAAACAGGCAGATGCCGAGCACATCATTCAGGCGTTGAAAGAAAGTATTGCTGCCCTGAAGCGTTGATTCGGGTAAGTGATGATTCAATGAATAAAATAACGCGAGAGCCAAAAGGTTTTCGCGTTATTTGTATGTATCATATATCGAGTTATCATTATTTCTCCAATAAGTCTTTCAAGAAGGCATCCAGCTCTTCATCCAAGCCTTTCAGCAGTTCGTCGTTCACCATGAGCGTGTCATCGTCGATGAGGAGAAGCTCGGCCATGGTTTCCTTTTCTTCATCGACCAGCACGAACGAGTAGGGCTTCATGATGGAGGTAATGGCGTCGAATGTCCCTTTCTTCTTCAGTTTGTTGAGCAGGGTAGACAACTGTTCTTCCACTTCACCATCGAAGTTTTCGCCATCGTAGGCTGCCCATTCTTCGATGATGGCAGTGGACAGCTTCTCGTCGTCGTCATTATAGATGACCAGTTCGCCGGAACCTTGGTTGACTTGCAGGTGGAAGTCGGTGACGATGTTTTGTGTACTGTTGTCGCTGTACTTGCCGATGGCTTTCTTTACGGCAGTTTCCAGCTTGGAAAGTGATGATTGGCTAAGTTTCATAATCCGTATCTCTTTAATCGTTATTCATTCTGTTCATTTGCACCTTGAGGCGGACGAGGCTGTTCTTGCGTCCTTCCAACTCGTTCACGTAAGCGGTGGTCATAATGTAGTTGGGAACATCGGTAGCACGTACTTGGTTGCTGTTTTGCTTCTGCTCGATGCCGTCCAAGACGTAGGCCACCTTCTGCGCTTCTACAGCCCAGTGATGAGCTTCTTCCATCTGGTCCTGCATCTCGTAGCCCAAGGCGATGTTGTAGGCGGCATACATCTTCTTCTTGCCTTTCTTTTGCTCGTACTCTCGCTTCCACAGGGCGATGGCTTCGGCCCAGTTGCCTTCCTTGACATAGACAGCGGCATCGCGCATGTTCACCGTGCCGCCGGTGAAGAGGTAGCGGGGAGCCGTAGTCCAGTAGGGTAGCAGGTGCTTGACGGGGATGGTACCGGCAAATTCGGAGGCTTCTTTGATCAGGTCTTCTTCGCTGACTAGCTGGCCAAGGATGTCCTCGTCGACGCCGGCCTTGTCCCAAAAGATGCTGTCGTTGCCGTGTATGGTGGCCATGGGGACGGAGCGGTTTGGGAGGTAGAGGCGTACGGTGGGATAGACTTTCACGTCGGCAGTGGCATAGAATCCGTTCCACTCGGGGACGTAGTCCAGCCGACGGACGGACTTCAACTGAAGGTTTTCGAGGGCGATGAGGATGTCCACTCCCAGGTCGTTCGTCAGTTGCCTGACTTCTTCCTGAGCCAGGGTCGCTTCGCGCGGATGGACGTCGTGGCTGCGGAGGGCCGAGTCACAGATGACCACCAAGTCGAAGTAGTTCCGCTCGGCCACAGCTTCGGCCAGGGCTTCGGTCGCTATCCGCGCGTCGCCGTTGTAGTAAGCCGTTTGCCGCGCCACTTCGGTCTCGCCTTTCGTCTCTTCCTCCTTGCTGGACACCAACTTGTTGTCCGGCACCTCGGGCATGTTGTTCACGATGGCCACCCGTTTCAGGTCGGCCGGAAAGCTGATTTCGGCCGGTATCAGGTAGTCGATGGAGAGCTGCTCGACGCTTTGGCAGGCTTGCAGGCCGAAGAGTCCCGCCAGCAATGCACCATACAGGGTTCTTTTCTTCATGTCGTTACTCGTTTAGTCAGGGCAAAAGTACACTTTTCACGGATAAAACAAAAGCCTCGGGGCATTTTATTTCGACTCGGCGTGCGCGGCCCTTTCATTCGCCCCTCGCCGGAATCCGCCTTCCCGGCGCCTGAGCCTGCCTGCCCGCCGGGGCGGATGCGGCAAGCCGAATGACTGGATGTAAACATATCGGAATACGCGCCTACACGCCGTCGGAAACGCACGTAGAGGCGGTTACAAACGGATGTACTTCCGGTTGCAAACGGAAGTACATTCATTTTTAACGGGAAGTACATCCGTTTTTAACGAGAAGTACATCCGTTTTCAAACCGATAAAAAAGGTTGAATTAATACATTTATTCACATTTCGGGACCGAAGGGGATGTGTCAGCAAATTTCAATCGTCGGGCCGATTCGGGAAGACCGAAGCCGGGAGAGCCGCGACGGGAGCCGCCGACCGATGGCCCGAAGCGGGGCGAAGTATCCGAAATCGTACACTGTGTCCGATATCGAACACCCTCGTTGGGGACGATTGGTCTAAGAATCAGTTGCTTACATTTTTGGCACGGATTTCGCTGTAATAGCGGTGGGGCGGAAGCGGGTGTTCGTTTTCGTCACCCCGTGAAGTGTGATAACATAAAACTTATAGACTATGGATAGAGAAATACCGAAAGAAGTGCGCCGCAAGGAGCGCAACAAGAAACTGATTCGCTACGGTTCAGTGGCCGTAGTCGGTGTGGTCATCATCAGCGTACTCATCTCGCTGATGCGGACGGGCGTGAAGGAGAAGGACGTCGTGTTCTCCACCGTGGACCAGGGTACCATCGAAGTCAGCGTCAGTGCATCGGGCAAGGTGGTGCCTGCGTTCGAGGAAATCATCAACTCGCCCATCAACACGCGCATCCTCGAAGTGTACCGCAAAGGCGGCGACAGTGTCGATGTAGGCACCCCCATCTTGAAGCTGGACTTGCAAAGCACGGAGACCGAATACAAGAAGCTATTGGACGAGGAACAGATGAAGAACTACCAGCTGCTGCAGCTACAGGTGAACAACGAGACGCGCCTGAAAGACCTGGCCATGCAGCTCAAGGTGAAGGAGATGAACCTGAACCGCATGCGGGTGGAACTGCGCAACGAGCGCTACTTGGACAGCATCGGTTCGGGGACGACGGACAAGGTGCGTCAGGCCGAACTGAGTGTCAACGTGGCCCAGCTGGAGTTGGAGCAACTACAGCAGCAGTACGAGAACGAACAGGAAGTCCTCGCCGCCGACTATAAGGTAAAGGAGCTCGAACTAAGCATCTTCCGGAAGAGTCTGGCAGAGACGAAGCGCACGCTGGACGATGCCCAGGTACGCTCTCCGCGCAAGGCGATACTGACCTACATCAACAACCAGATAGGGCAGCAAGTCTCTCAAGGCGAGCAGATAGCCATCATCTCCGACCTGAGCCACTTCAAGGTGGAGGGTGAGATAGCCGATACGTATGGCGACCGCGTGGCTGCCGGGGGTAAGGCCATCGTCAAGATAGGTAGCGAGAAGCTGGAAGGAACCGTCAGCTCGGTCACACCGCTCTCGAAGAACGGCGTCATCTCCTTCACCGTGCAGCTGCTGGACGACAGCCACCGCCGCCTGCGCTCCGGGCTGAAGACCGACGTCTACGTGATGAACGCCGTGAAAGAGGACGTCATGCGCCTCGCGAACGCTAGTTACTACGTGGGACGCGGCGAGTACGAGCTATTCGTCCGTACGGCCGACGACGAGCTGACCAAGCGCAAGGTACAGCTGGGGGACAGCAACTTCGAGTACGTCGAAGTGGTCAGCGGGCTGGAGCCGGGCGACCAAGTCATCGTCAGCGATATGAGCAACTATAAGAACAAGAACAAACTAAAGCTGAAGAAGTGATGCTGACCCTTTACCTGAAACAAGCCTGGGAGTTGCTCCGGCAGAACCGACTCTTCTCCACGATCTACATCGTGGGTACCGGGCTGGCCATCGCCATGACCATGGTCGTCTCCGTGGTCTACTACGTCAAGTTGGCGCCCGTCTACCCCGAGGTGAACCGGGGACGGACGTTCTACCTCACCTCGGCCCAATTTGAACAACGTGCCGGCGGGAGCAACGGTCAGACCGGAATGTCCAGTTGGAGCTACGGCTATTCCTATCGCGCCCTGCAAGAGTGGTTCTACCCCTTGCGCCATGCCGAAGCCGTATCGGCCTCCAGCTACAGCGGACTGGGACGCACCTTCGTACAGATGGCCGACGGAAGCGGGGACATCAGCGTCAGCGTCCGCCTCACCGACCCCGCTTTCTTCCGCGTCTATGCCTTCCGCTTTACGGAGGGAAGCGCCTTCACCGAAGCAGACTTGCAGAGCGGCATTCCGGTCGCCGTACTGACGAGCGACTTGGCACGCCGGATATTCGGCACAGCGGATGGGGTAGTGGGGCGTTCCTTCCGACTGAACTTTCACGAATACCGCGTGAAGGGCGTGGTTCGGGCCGCGAGCCAGTTGACATCCCAGTCGTTTGCCGACCTCTACCTGCCTTACAGCATCTCCGCGGACTATCGCGAAGCAGCTTATCCCGAAGTGCCCTACTGCGGTCCGTACCGTCTGACGCTGGTGGCCCGCGACACACCCGGTGCGGCCGATTCTCTGCAAGCCGAGGTACGCGACATCTTCCGCCGTTACAACTTGGAACACGAGGCGGAGAACCTGAAAATCCTGACGGGTGAGCAACCTTTGTCCCACACCGCGCGCACGCTGATGAGTGCTGCCGGAAGCCAAGGCGACAAGTGGCGCACCATCCGCCATTTCTTCATCGTGCTGTTGGTGCTGCTGCTGGTGCCCGCCCTCAACCTGAGCGGACTGATAGCCAGCCGCATGGAAAGCCGCCTGCCCGAGATGGGGGTACGGAAGACCTTCGGCGCAGGCCGCAGCGTGCTGCTCCGGCAAGTGATGTGGGAGAATCTGCTACTCACCCTGATGGGCGGCTGCCTGGGTCTGCTGCTGGCATGGACGTGCCTCTACTTGGGGCGCAGCTGGGTGTTCACGCTGCTGGACAGCTATGCACGCACGGTCGATGTGGCCACTACCTACGTGTCGGGCGAGATGCTCTTTGCCCCGTTGGTTTTTCTCATGGCCTTGCTGCTCTGCCTCGTGCTCAACCTGCTGTCGGCTTTGCTGCCTGCGTGGCTCTCTTTGCGTCAGCCCATCGTCCGTTCTCTCTTTGAAAAACGATAGATGAAAGTCCGCGGTCCCGCGCTTATTGATTTTAGTTCGCAACCCTTATATATTAATATGGTATATGATAAAACTGATTGTTAAAAACCTGTGGTCTCGTCGGCGGCGCAACGCGTGGCTGCTGGCCGAGCTGGTGCTCGTTTGCATCGTTTCCTGGACTATCTTCGACCCCGTTGCCGTAGCCGTGCACGACCGTCGCATCCCCTTGGGCTACGATGCCGACCGCCTGTGCATCGTCTACTTCAACATGCTGCAGCCGGGCACGCCCGGTTACGACCCCGCTGCCTCCGACTCGGCCCGGCTGATGGACTCCTACCTGGGCCTGCTGCAACGCCTTCGTCAGCATCCGGACATCGAGCACGCCACGGCGCTGCTGGGCTGGCTCTATCCCAACTCATCGGGTGTGGGCGAAAGGTCGATGACGGCGGAGGGCGACTCGATGGGAGTGAGCTACAACTATGTCGAATTCCTCCCGCATACGGGCTTCTTCGAGACGTACGGTTTCGAGAGCAGCGAGGGCCTCTCTCCCGAAGCGTTGTCCGACTACCCTTTCCGGGAGAATGATATGGTAGTGACCGAAGACCTGCTACAGTTGGCCTTTGGCGACAGCCGCCTTGCCGGAAAGCGGTTCATCGAGGCATGGAACGGCTCGGACACGACGTGGGTCAACCTCATCGGTACCGTACGCCCTTTCAAGCTGCACAGCAATTGGCAACCCCTGCCCGTGGCCTTCGTGCCGCAGGTACATGTCGACGTGGCACGCTACTTTCCCCACTTCGTGCAGATGCTGGTTCGCCTCCGCGAGGATGTCAGCGTAGAGCACTTCCTCCACGACTTCCATCCCTGGATGATACAGCACCTGCGTGCCGGCAATCTGTATGCCAACAAGGTAGAGACGTACAACGACATGCTGGCTACGAGCGAATACAGCACTACAACCGCACTGGTGAGGCGTAACGCCAGTATGGCCGTGTTCTTCTTGGTGAACCTCTGCCTGGGCGTGGCCGGCACCTTCTGGCTACAGACCCGTTCGCGTCGCGAAGAAGTCGGCATTCTGCTTACTTTTGGTGGCACACCGCGTTTGGTACGCTTGATGCTCATGGGCGAGGGATTCATACTGACCACCTTGGCTACGGCCGTTGGCTGCTTCCTCTACTTGCAGTACGCCTTAAGCGAGGGACTGGCGCGGGGATTCACGAATGGCGACGTGGCACAGACGTACTGGGTGACGGACTTCCGGCTGCACTTCCTGCTGGTGTCTGCCCTGGTGTATGGCGTACTATTGGCAGTAGTGCTTATCGGCGTTTACCTGCCCGCCCGTTCCATCAGCCGCGTACCGCCCACCGAAGCCCTCCGTGACGAATAGACTTCCATGTAACAGACGAATAAATAGTGACAATACGATGATACAGATTTACTTCAAACAAGCCTGGGAGGTGATGCGACGCAGTCCGCTGTTCTCCTCCATCTATGTAGTGGGTACCGGGCTATCCATCGCGCTGACGATGACGCTGTTCATTATCTTCTACGTCAAGACAGCCCCCGTTTATCCCGAATACAACCGCGACCGGACGCTGGTGGTCCGCTATGTCAAGACCTTCCCGTCTCAGCGGCCGGAAAATTGGAACGCCGGGATGGTAGGTCCGAGGCTAGTCGAGTTGGCCGACAGTCTGCCCCATGTGACAGACGTGGCTGCAATCCTGATTACCAGTCCGGACGGAAACTTTGTGGCGCTGCCTGGGCAGAAGCAAGCTTTCGATGTGCGTTTGCTTTACGTCAATTCCGCCTTCTGGCGCGTCTTCACTCCCCGCTTCCTCAGCGGGAAACCCTTGACCGAGGCCGACGAGAAGGCACGCAGTCATACAGCCGTCATCAGCGAGAGTCTGGCGCGTCGGCTTTTTGCTTCGACTGACGTAGCCGGGCAGACGTTCCTCTACCGGGGCAATCCGTATACGGTATCCGGCGTCGTGCAGGACGTGTCCTCTGCCACTCCCAATGTGGTGGCCGACCTTTGGGTACCCCTCACGCTGGAGCCTTTGGCCAACTATCATAACCCGAACTCCGAGCTGCTGGGCAACCTCACTTGTTTCCTGCTGGTGGACGATGACGCGAACAAGGAGCGGGTGAAAGAGGCCCTATGCGATGCCGTCCGCCGCTATGATGCCGGTCGCGAATACACGAACGACCTGATGGGTCAGCCCGATGAGGCAGCTCTCTCGTCCTTCCGCACGGATGCTGTCAACGCGCCGGACTTGGGAGGCTTGTTTCGCTCGCTGCTCTACATCGTGCTGGCCTTGCTCTTCATCCCCGCCATCAACCTGAGTGGCATGATTGCGAGCCGGATGGACCGTCGCACGGCCGAGTTGGGTATCCGCAAGGCATACGGAGCCACGCGCCGCACGCTGCTGGGGCAAGTGCTGTGTGAGAACCTGCTGCTGACCCTCCTGGGCGCTGTGGCGGGGTTGCTGTTCTGCTACCTCATCGTCCTCACTTCCGGCTCGTGGATACTGACGCTGTTCGATGCCGAGGTAGACATCAACCTACCTGTGCCCTTCCTGACGATGGAGATGCTGTTCAACCCGTGGGTATTCCTCTGTGCCTTCGGGCTTTGCCTGGTGCTCAATGTGGTGTCGGCCTTGCTGCCCGCCTGGATGGGGCTTCGCCACACCATTGTGCAGGAACTATATACCAAACGATAACAATTCAATGAAGAATGAAGAACGAAGAATGAAGAATATCCCGGTGTGATGGGATTCCTCATTCTTCATTCTACATTCTACATTCTTAATTCTTCATTCATAATATGATACTACTACATCAAATCTGGAACCAACGTCGGCAGAACCTGTGGATATTCATCGAACTGCTGATTGCCGGCTTCTTCCTCTGGATGGTCATCGATCCCATCTATGTGCAGACTGCCAACCGCCTCATTCCGCAGGGAGGCGACTCGCGCGGTATGTATGTCGTCAATCTGAGGCAATACGACCAAAGTTTCGCTGCCTACGACCCTGCACAGGATTCCGCCCAAGTGATGCGTCGCAATTATCTGGACATTGTCCGCACTGTGCGTACCTGTCCCGAAGTGGATGCCTTTACCATAGCTGCTTACGGGAGTTTCCCCAACGCTTCGTCGTGGAGCGGCATGCAGCTGTATGGCGAGGATTCGGTGATGGTGCATGTGCAGCAGTACCGCTACGTGCCGCTGGACGGGAGCGACTTGCTGAAGACCTACGGGATGCTGGATGCTCGCACGGGTCAGTCTGTTGCCCTTCCTGAAGACTTTGCCCAGCGCAACCGGATAGCCATCTCCGAGCGGGCTGCCATCGACCTCTTCGGCACCGCGGATGCCGTGGGCCGCACCGTCTACGAAACCCCGGACCGCCAGTACCCCCATGAGGTGGCTGTCGTCTTCCGCAACTACAAGCACTACACTTCCGAACAGCCCTATCCGATGGCGGTGATGGCCGAGGATGACTTAGGGATGAGCGCGTACATGTCCTATATGTACAACATCGTCTTCCGCCTCAAGCCGGGGGTGGATGCCGAGGCGTTCGAGGCCCGTTTCGCCGGGGAGGTGGCACCGGGGCTGGAGCGCGGCAACTTCTACTTCAGCTCGCTGAAGACCTTCGACGAGTATAGCCGGCAGAAAGCCCTTTCGTCTGGCGTCACCAACAAGATGCGCCTGCAATATGCCTTGGGTGGCTTTGCTTTGCTGTGCATCTTCCTGGGGATGGTAGGCACCTTTTTCATCCGCGCCAATGCCCGGAGGGAGGAGGTAGGCATCCTGCGGGCGTTGGGAGTCAGCCGGGCAGGCATCGTCCGCCGTTTCCTGACCGAGGCGTGGGTGCTGGTGACGGTGGCTTTCGTGTTGGCTGTCATTGTCGTGGCCTACTATGTTCGCACGAACGGCTTTGCGGAGGGCATCAGTGCCGTGGGCTGGATAACCGGTAAGCTGGTGCCCGATCCGGCTTATGCGCAGAACCGTCCCATCCCCCACTTCCTGTGGGTGACGGGGCTGACCTACGCCGTGCTGCTGCTGACGGCTTTGGTGGGTACGTGGATACCGGTGCAGCGGACAGCACGCACGCTGCCTGTAGATGCCTTGCGGGAAGAGTGATTCCGGCCGGGATGATTTACGATAAAAAGAGAATATGTTTAACCAGTCGCTACTCCCCCAAGGAGGGCGATGCAAATCTGCTATATGTTATGTTGAAGATTTACTTAAGACAAGCCTGGGCGTTGCTGAAGCAGAATCCGCTGTTCAGCGGGCTCTACATTGTCGGCACGGGGCTTGCCATTGCCATGACGATGATTGTGGCGGAGATTTACTACGTGAAGCTGGCGCCCGTCTATCCGGAGGAGAACCGGGGGCGGACGCTGTACATCACTTCGGCCCGATTCCAAGCCGACGGCAGTCAGTATTGGGCTTCCTTGTCCTACCGCGCCTTGCAGGACTGGGTGCTGGGGCTGGAGAATGCCGAGGTGATTTCGGCCACGAAATCGGACCTGTTTGCCGAGAAATGCTACATCCAGCCTGCCGACCGTAGCGGCGACTTCCATCCGGCTACGAAGCTGACCGACCCGCAGTTCTTCCGCATCTATCCCCTTCGGTTTCTGGAGGGAGCCCCCTTCACGGAGAGCGACTTGCGGAGCGGGCTGATGCGGGCGGTCATCACCGACGACCTGTCGCGCCGGCTGTTTGGTACGGTCGAGGGCGTTGTAGGCCGCACGTTCAGCCTGAACTATGTGGAGTGCCGGGTGTGTGGCGTGGTGAAGAGTGGCAGCTATCTGACGGAGAAGTCGTATGCGCAGGTTTACTTGCCCTACAGCGTGGTGCCCGGCTATGCAGACCCGCTGACGCCGAGATTCCCCTACGTGGGGCAGTTCAACGTGACCTTTCTGGTGAAGGACGATGCGCAGGCCGAGGCCCTTCGTGCCGAGGTGAAGGACGTGACGCGCCGCCTCAACCTGGAGCATAAGGACGAGTGGGAGATGGACTTGTGGGAGCAACCCACTTCACACCAGCTCAGTGTCTTCAACCCTTATCCTTCCGACGAGTTCGACTTTTGGGCGAAGGTGCGTTACTTCGGCCTGATACTGCTGGTGCTGTTGCTGGTGCCGTCCATTAACCTGAGCGGCATGATAGCCAGCCGCATGGAGAGCCGCCTGGCGGAGATGGGCGTGCGCAAGTCGTTCGGTGCCCGTCGGAGCGGGTTGCTCAGTCAGGTGATGTGGGAGAACCTGGTGCTTACGTTGTTGGGCGGTGCCCTGGGGCTGCTCGTGGCCTGGCTGGTGCTGTACGTCGGCCGTGAGTGGATATTCATGTTGCTGGAAGACTACGCCATGCCGGTGCCCGAAGAAGCGGTGGCCTACGTCAGCGGCGAGATGCTGTTCGCCCCGCTGGTGTTCCTCTGCGCTTTGGTGCTGTGCGTGCTGCTCAACCTGCTGTCTGCCCTGCTGCCCGCGTGGATGTCGTTAAGAAAACCGATTGTTAACTCACTGTACGAAAGGAGGTAAACTATGCTGATACTGAAAACTCTTTGGGCTCGCCGCCGTCGCAACGGATGGCTGCTGGCCGAACTCATCTTGGTGTGTATCCTGTCGTGGGTCATCTTCGACCCCATCATCGTCATGACGCACGACCGTTCCATTCCCTTGGGCTACGATGCCGACCGTCTCTGCCTCATCTCCCTCGATAGGCTTCATCCGCAAGCTCCCGGTTACGACCCGCAGGCAGCCGACTCTGCCGCGCTGATGGATACCTACCTCGGCCTGGTGCAGCGGGTGCGTCAGCATCCCGATGTGGCGCTGTCCACTGCTTTGCTGGGCATCGGTTATCTCAATTCAGAAGGTAGCATGTCCAATTCCGCCCGTGCCGAGGGCGATACCACGGAGGCCGGACAACGCCAATGGTACGAAGTACAGTTCCTGCCCCACACGCAGTTCTTCGAGACCTACGGCTTCCGTCCCGGCAAGGGACTCACGCCCGAGCAACTGTCCGACCGTGGCTATACCAAGAATGACATCATCCTGCCCGAGAACACCTTGGACGCTTTCTTCCACACGGACAATCCGCAGGGCAAGCGTTTGTGGCACTTCTATACGGGGGATACCATCTATCGGCCGGTTGTGGGCACCATCGGCACCGTGAAGTATTACAGCGACCGTGCCCCGGTGATTACCGCTTTTACTCCCCTGCTCGAAGTCGAGATGGAAGACATACCCGGTGAGGCCCGCATCCTGGTGCGTCTGAAGGACGGAGTCAGCATGGACCGCTTCCAGCACGACTTCAAGCCGTGGATGCTACAGAACCTGCGTGCCGGCAACCTCTATGCTCGCGACATGCAGACCTACGACGAGGTGATAGACACTTACAGCTCCGTCATCGCTACGCCCATCTACCGGCGCAACCTGATGATGGCCGTGTTCTTCCTGGTGAATCTCTGCCTGGGGGTGGTCGGTACCTTCTGGTTGCAGACCCGTACCCGGCGGGAGGAGGTAGGCGTACAGCTATCGTTCGGGGCGACTCCGGCACGCATCGTGGGGCAGTTGTTGGGCGAGGGAGCCGTACTGACCACGATTGCCACGGTGGTGGGGTGCTTCATCTATGCGCAGTACGCACTGAGTGAGGGCCTGAACATGGGCATGAACCAGGACTGGATGCAGCACACGGGCCAATACTGGATAGACAGCTTTGCCCAGCACTTCTGCATCGTGTCGCTCATTGTCTACGCCATCCTGCTGCTGGTGGTGTCGATAGGGGTCTACATCCCTGCGTACAAGATCAGCCGCATTCCGCCGACCGAAGCCTTGCGGGACGAATGACCTCAAAAGCGGACATCGGTGTTCATTATCGGACACTTTGCGATGTGCCAACGCACTGGTTCCCAACGGATAAACTTTTTGGCACGCCATTTGCTTATTATACCGTGTGCGGCAGTCGGGCTGTCCGCATGCGGACAAACAACGATATTACTAACAATTAATATATACGAACTATGGACATGATTACATTGACGGGTATCAATAAGATATACCGCACCGACGAGATCGAAACACAAGCATTGGAGAACGTAAACCTGACGGTACAGAGTGGTGAATTCCTCAGCATCATGGGGCCTTCCGGTTGCGGGAAGTCTACGTTGCTGAACATCATGGGCCTGCTGGACACGCCCACCAGCGGTACGGTCGAGATTGCCGGAACGAACACGACGGGCATGAAGGACAAGGAGCTGGCCGTCTTCCGCAACCGTAACCTGGGCTTCGTCTTCCAGTCGTTCCACCTGATTAACTCCCTGAACGTGCTGGACAACGTAGAGCTTCCGTTGCTCTATCGCAAGGTGTCCGGTAAGGAACGCCGCCGCCTGGCCGAAGAGGTGCTGGAAAAGGTGGGGATGACACACCGTATGCGCCACATGCCGACCCAGCTCTCCGGTGGTCAGTGTCAGCGTGTCGCCATCGCCCGTGCCATCGTGGGCAACCCGGAAATCATCCTCGCCGACGAGCCGACGGGTAACCTGGACTCGAAGATGGGTGCCGAGGTGATGAGCCTGCTGAAGCAACTGAACAAGGAGGATGGCCGAACCATCGTTATGGTGACGCACAACGAGGAACAGGCGCGTCAGACCAACCGCACCGTCAAGTTCTTCGACGGACGACAGATAGGATAAGTAGAACCAATCAACACGTATCATCATGAATACCAAGATTATAGGATTCGTCGTGGCCCTGACGCTTGCCTTCCTGGCTGCCATAGGCGCTTGGGCCGCCGACAACGACCGCGTGACGCAGACACGCAAAGTGGACAACTTTACCCGCATCGAGGTGACTGCCGTAGCCAACCTATACTTCACGCAGGGCGAGACCGTCTCCCTCCGCATCGAAGGACGGGAGAAGTATGTCAACCTCACCACGACGGAAGTCAAGAATGGCAAGCTGCACATCGGCATGTCCGACAAGGGAAAGAAGCGGAAGGGCAACAAGAACGGAGTGGACATCTACCTCACAGCCCCCACATTGGAGCGCGTGAACTTCACGGGCGTAGGCTCCTTCGTCTGTAAGGAAGCCGTGCGCGTGGAGGATATTGATTTGTACATGAACGGGGTAGGCGAGTTGGAAGTGAAGGACTTGCACTGCGACCGGCTGGGCCTCTACGTCTCCGGTGTGGGCGAGGCGGATGTCAACGTGCAGGCGGACCACATTGAGGCTACGCTGTCCGGTGTGGGAAGCGTCACGCTGGAGGGGAAGACCCGTACCGCCGACATCAGCAAAGGCGGAATCGGCAGCATGAATACCCGCCACCTGACCATCGAGGAGGACTGATTATGATTAAGCAATACTTCCAAGCCGCTTGGGCGCAGCTCAAGCAGCAGCCGCTCATCAGTGCCATCAACGTGGCCGGGACGGCACTCGCCATCTTCCTCATCATGCTGGTGGTCATGGTGCAGCAGGTAGCTGTGGCGCCTTTCGCTCCGGAGAGCAACCGCGACCGCTTCCTGCACTACAAGTGGGCGAGTATCAAGAACGAAAAGTTGTGGGGCGAGGACAGCGACAGCAACGGCCCCATCAGTGTGACGGCGGCCGACCGCTGCTACCGCTCCCTCCAGACGCCGGAGGCCTGCACGGTCTACAGCGCCATGACCATCTCTACTCCTGTCAGCCTGCCGGGGCAACCGGCCATCTCGGTGGACGTGCGCGAGACGGACGACGTGTTCTGGCGCGTCTTCGACTTCAGATTCCTCGGGGGAAAGCCCTATGACAAGGCTACCTTCGACGCCGGACTGCCTGTGGCCGTGATGACACGCAGCGTGGCACGCGCCCTTTTCCACACGGAGGAGGTTACGGGGCGCGAGTTCCTGCTGAACCATGCGCCCTATCGTGTGGCAGGTGTGGTGCGCGATGTCAGTACGCTCGCTTCGGCCGCCTATGCCCAGGTGTGGATTCCGTACACATCGACCGACATGCCCAACAATACCTGGGCAGGTGGACACATGGGGATGTTCAGCTGTACCCTGCTGGCGCACGACCGTGCGGACTTCCCCGCCATCCGCGAAGAGAGTGATCGCAGCATCCGTGCCTACAACGAGGCCATCAAGGAGTCGGGCTTCGCCTTCTTCCTGCGCAACCGCCCCTACGACCAGGAGAAGAACGCCATCGCATCGAGCGCCAATAACGAACCGGACTTGCAGGGCGAACGCAACCGGAGGCTGATGATTTACCTCATCCTGCTCATCGTGCCCGCCATCAACCTCAGCAGCATGACGCAGAGCCGCCTCAGGCAACGCATCGCGGAAATAGGCGTGCGCCGGGCCTTTGGCTGTACGCGGATGGAGGTGGCGGGGCAGATTCTGGCCGAGAACTTCGTGGTCACCCTCATGGCCGGGGCCGTAGGCTTCCTGCTCAGCGTGGCCTTCGCCTATGTGGGTAATGACGTGCTCTTCGCCCAGGGCTGGAGCGAGACGCTGAACCCACCCGAAGTGGACGCCTCCATGCTCATCCACCTCAGCACCTTCCTGTGGGCGTTGCTCTTCTGCTTCGTCCTCAACCTGCTGAGCTCGGGCATCCCCGCCTGGCGCGCCGCACGCATGAATGTGGTGGAGTCCATCAACGGGAAGCTGCACTAAAAAGCCCCACCCCAGCCCTCCCCCTACGGGGAGGGAGGAAATCCTCTCCCCGGCCCTCCCCGGTAGGGAGAAGGAATCTATACGAACCAATTAAACCGAACGAATATGAATGACTTACATGACTCACAACGGACCTCACTCCCTCCCCACGGGGGAGGGGCGGGGTGGGGCTGCGGCCTCTTGTTTACCCAGATACGCAACGAGTGGCGGGCCAACCTGTGGCTGGCGCTGGAGCTGCTCATTGTGAGCGTGGTCCTGTGGTACATACTGGACCTGCTCTACAGCCGCGTCGTCACCTACCTGGAGCCACGGGGCTTCGACATCGAGCACTGCTACCTGGTCCAGATGGGCTGCCTGACCGACAAGAGCCCCGACTACCTGGCCGACTACTCCGGCGAACGCCAACGCGACGACATCTACGAACTGTGCGAACGGCTGCGCTGGCGACCCGAGGTGGAGGCCGTCAGCCTCTCCCACAACTCCTATCCCTACAACGGCAGTAACTCAGGCTTCACCCTGGCCTATGACACCCTCTACTCGAACGGCATCTTCCGCCACGTCACGCCCGACTTCGTACGCGTGTTCCGCTACACCGGGGTGAACGGCGAGACGCCGGAACGGCTGGCCGAACTGTTGCGGCAGAATGATTTCCTCGGGTCGGAGAACCTCTTCCGGCACCAAGGCGTGTCCCTCGCGTCCATCTTGGGCGACGGGTTCTACCTCAACGGCGACACGGTGAACAGCTACAACGTGGGTGCTTCGCTGAACCCGGTGCGCTACAGCGACTTCCAGGAAGCCCGCTGGAGCCGCACCCTGCTGGTGAACATCGAATCGACCGCCCGCAGCAATCCCGGCTACATCAATCCGGACATGGAACTCTGCGTGCGCGTGCGGGCCGACCAGGACCGTGACTTCATCCATCGCCTCAAGGCCGACTCGGAGAGCCAGTTCCGCGTGGGGAACATCTTCATCGCCGACGTGCGCAGCTTTGCCGACATCCGTCGGTCCTACGAACAGGCCTGGATCAATCAGCTGAACTACTACGTTGTGGGCATGGGCTTCCTCCTGCTGAACATCTTCCTCGGCCTTCTGGGCACGTTCTGGTTCCGCACCCAGCAGCGTCGGGGAGAGATAGCCCTCCACAAGGTACACGGCGCCACGAACCGTAACGTCTTCGCCCGCCTCCTGAGCGAGGGGATGGGCCTGTTGCTGCTCGTCACCCCCCTGGCCATCGTGGTGGAATACTTCCTCACCCGCTTGGAGCTGAACGCCTGGCATGCGGCGACCTACCTGGAGCCTGCGCGCATGGTGTTCTGCATCGTCGCTTCGTTCCTGCTCTGTGCGCTGATGATAGCCGTCGGCATCTGGTATCCCGCCAGCCGCGCCATGAAGGTGCAGCCCGCCGAGGCATTGCATGACGAGTAGGGGCGACCTTTTGTCGCGGCACCCGCGACAGTACCGCGCCACGCACCTGCGACCGAGCGCGCCACGCACCCGCGACAAATTTAGGACGGTCGTCGCGCCGTTACCATGGCGCATGGCAGTGCTCCGACTCTCCTCCTTCGGGGAAGGAGGAGTACCCGATAGGGGGAGGTGGTAGGTAGAACATGGCACGCAGCGACTCATAATGATATAGGTCAAACCTCTTCTTGACCTACCACCCCGCCCTTCGGGCACCCCTCCTTCCAGAAGGAGGGGAGTTCATAACCCGTTTAGGGCGGTCGTCGCGCCCGCATCGCGGCGGTCATCGCGCCCCGTATCGGCGCGGTCATCGCGCGCGCATCGGCGCGATCATCGCGCGCGCATCGGCGCGGCCATCACGCGCGCATCGGCGCGGTCGTCGCTCCCAAATTAGGACGCGGATTGCGTCGCGAACGGTGGACGAACCTTCCACCGTACGGTGGACAATGCTCCCACCGAGCGGTGGACGGACCTCCCACCGGACTGTTCGCGCTTTGCGACCGGATTGATGTAACGCACCGTTACCCAAGCGGAGCGAACAGACGAGACGAAACGAGTAATATATATAATAGGATATAGAACGATATGATAAGACAGTACATTCAACAAGCTTTGTTCCACCTGCGCGAGAATCCCGTCATCACGTGGGTGTCGGTGGTGGGCACGGCGCTCGCCATCTGCATGATTATGGTGGTGGTCATCACCATCCGCGTACGGGTGGCGGACTGCGAACCGGAAGTCAACCGAAGCCGTTCGCTCTATGTGTCCAACATGTCCTACCGCCAGAAGGGCGACACATCCGGTAATTCGGCCAACGCCTCCATGTCCGTGCAGACGGGACGCGAGTGCTTCAAGCCGCTCACCACGGCGGAGCGCGTCACGCTGGTCAGCCAGATAGACCGCGTGAGGGTGTCGCTTCCGGCGGGAGCCAAGACGGCGGCGGACCTGATAGAGACGGACGAGGACTTCTGGCACGTGTTCCGCTTCCGGTTCCTCGACGGTGCCCCCTTCACGGAGGCCGACTTCCAGAGCGGATTGCCTCGCGCCGTGCTCTGCGCCTCGGTAGCCCGGAAGCTGTTCGGCCGCACCGACATTGCGGGCGAGCACATCCGCCTGAACCAGGTGGACTACCGGGTGAGCGGGGTGGTGGCGGACGTGTCGACCCTGGCCGACGACTGCTACGGACAAGTCTGGATACCCTACACGTCCGGTCAGAGCGAGTCCATGAGCTGGGGCCACAACCTGATGGGTAACATGAAGGCGGTGATTCTGGCACGCGACCGCGCCGACTTCCCCGCCATCCGCCGGGAGTGCGAGCAGCTGCGGCAGAAGTACAACGACGGCCTGGGCGAGCTGGAGGTGTTCTACCGCGGTCAGCCGGATGCGCGTTTCGCCCACCTCTACCGCGCGTGGTACGAGGAGCCTGATGTACAGGGGGTAGTGCTTCGTTATGCCGCTGTCTTCCTCATCCTGCTCGTGGTGCCCGCCATCAACTTGAGCAGTATGACGCACTCGCGGATGCGGAAGCGCATGGCCGAGATAGGCGTCCGCAAGGCGTTTGGTGCCACGTCCGCCGAGCTCGTGAACCAGGTGTTCGTCGAGAACCTCTTGCTCACCCTGGCCGCCGGACTGCTGGGCCTGCTGCTGAGCTTCGGTGCCACCTACCTGCTGGAGGGCTTCCTCTTCGGCGGGAGCGGAACTGCTTTCTACAAGGGCGAGATCAGCCTGTCCGCCGGGACGCTGCTCAGCCCCTGGGTGTTCCTCGCCGCCCTGGCCTTCTGCCTCGTGCTGAACCTGCTGAGCGCGATGCTGCCCGCTTGGCGTGCCAGCCGGATGAACATAACCGATGCTATAAATCAACGGGACTAAAAGCCCCTCCCCGGCCCTCCCCCGTGGGGAGGGAGAAGGATAGTGAAACGAACCCATTAAACCGAACGAATATGATTGACTTACAAGACTCACACCGCTCCTCATTCCCTCCCCACGGGGGAGGGCCAGGGAGGGGCTTCGGGTGGGGTTGCCTACTCCGCCAACTACGCAATGAGTGGAGACGCAACGTCTTCCTCGCCCTGGAGCTGCTGGTGGTCAGCTGCCTCCTGTGGTACCTCGTGGACTGGACCTACGTCACCGTCCGCACCTACACCCTCCCGATGGGCTTCGACACGGAGCACTGCTACCAAGTGCTGCTCGGCACGCTCGACCCCAAAAGCCCCGACTACCGCCCCGACGCCACCGCTGAGGACAACATGAAGTCGTTGGAAGAGATCGTAGACCGCCTGCGCCACCGCGAGGGCGTGGAGTACGCCGCCCTCTCGCAGAACTGCATTCCCTACAACAGCGGCAGTAACGTCGACGTACTCATCGTCGACAGCGTACCCGTGCGCGGAAAGCGAATCTGGGCGCAGCCCGACTTCTTCCGCCTCTTCCGCTTTCAGGGCGTCGCCCTGGCCGAGGAGAACGGCCCCATCCGCTGGACCACGAACATCGACAGCGTGGCCACAGCCGTAGACCGAAGCCTCCGGCACACGCTCATCTCCCGCAACTTCACCACGAACCCATCCGTACGCGATAAGTTGTCCGTCGGGGATGCTACTTCCCTGCTGGGGCACTCCTATACCTACGGTCAAACGGGGAACGATGCCCAACTCTTCGTGGGCGGCGTGGCCGAACCCATCCGGTCCGACCACTTCACCTCGCCCGACGACTGGGGCGGCTACTACCTGGCGATGGAGCTCACCCACGACGACCTGGTCCTCTTGGAGAACCCGCGCTACCTGGAGCTATCCATCCGGCTGACGCCCGAAGCCGATACGGGTCAGCAGTTCACGGACGAGCTGATGGCCGACGCCGACCGCCTCTATCAGGTGGGCAACGTGTTCCTGCTCGACGTCGTCCCCTTCAGCGAGTGGCGGCGCGTGGCCGAACTGGACAGCATGAACGAGGCCAAGACGCAGGCCATCATCATGGGCTTCCTGCTGCTGAACATCTTCCTGGGCGTGGTGGGCACCTTCTGGTTCCGCACGCAGCACCGCCGCAGCGAGATCGCCCTCCGCATGGCCTTCGGGAGCACCCGTGCCGCCGTGTTCGGTCGCCTCATCGCCGAGGGGCTGCTTCTGCTCACGCTGATGATGGTGCCCGCTATGTTCATCGCTTTCCACATCGGTTACGCCGAGCTGGTGGACGTGTTCAAGGTGCCCTTCACGGCGTCGCGCTTCTTCCTGTGCGTCGGGGCTACGTGGCTGCTCATGGCGCTGATGATTGTGGCCGGCATCGGCTATCCCGCCCGTCGGGCCATGCGCATCCAGCCCGCCGAGGCGTTGCATGATGAGTAAAAGCCCTAAAGCCCCTCCCCAACCCTCCCCGGTAGGGAGGGGGAAGCTATACGAACCCATTAAACCGAACGAATATGAATGACTTACAAGACTCACAACGCTCCTCATTCCCTCCCCACGGGGGAGGGCCAGGGAGGGGCTCTCACTTACTTCACTCACTACGAACCCTACTCCCTCCCCACGGGGGAGGGTCGGGGTGGGGCTCCGGGAGGGGCTTCGTCCTACTGGGCACGGCCGTCACCATCGCTTTTGTCATGGTGGTGGTCATGGTCTACGACTTCCGCACGGCCAACATGGCTCCGGAGACTTCGCGCAGCCGGACGCTGTACCACGACGGCACGCAGTGCATGCACCCCGACGGTACGAACCTGATGGGCTATCGCGGACTGGGTCCCGAAGCCTTCCACGCCCTGTATAACAACCTGCCCGGCATCGACCTACTGACCTGGCACGGCGGACTCAGCCCGATGGTTTGCTCGCTGCCCGCCAGTTCGGACCGACACCGTGTGCTGGTGCGCCCTGTGGCGGACAACTGGTTCGACTACTTCCGCTACGACTTCGTGGCCGGACGCCCCTTCACGCCCGAAGAGTATGCCATTGCCCGCGAGTCCTTCGAGGAGTCCGAGGACGAATGGCGTTCGGTGCAGAACCGCGAGGACGGGGTGACGCGACGCTTCGTCGTCCTCAGTGAGCACCTGGCCCGCCAACTGTTCGGCAGTGCCGAGGCCGCCGTGGGCCACGAACTGCTCACCGACTTCCAGCCTGCCCGCGTGGTTGGCGTCGTGGCCGATGTCAGCTCCATCTTCCAGACCGCCTACGCCGACCTGTGGGAACCCTACACGCTGCTGCACGAAGAGACCGCCTATATCTGCACCGAGACGGGTGGCCTGGCCGGATTCCGCTACCCGGTGCTCCGCCTCGCGGACGATGCTTCCGCCCGGTCCGTCCGCACCGAACTGAACCGTCGGCTGGAGCTGCTCAACCGGCAACATACCGCCTACATGCTCACTGACCCGCGCCTCTACACGCACACGGAGTACACCTTCTTCCGCGGCAGCAGCATCGACGTCCGCTGGGTGTACGCCCTGCTGCTTGCCCTGCTGCTGGTGGTGCCCGCCGTAGGCATATCCGGCCTGGTACACGCCCAGATGCAGAGCCGCCTCAGCGAGATAGCCATCCGCAAGGCCTACGGCGCGTCGAATGCCGACATCATCGGGCAGCTGTTCCTGGAGAGCCTGCGCACCACGCTCGTGGGCGGCGTGCTGGGCTACGGGCTGTCGTGCGTGCTGGTGGTGGCGGGCAGTGAATGGCTGTTCGGCACGGGTGGCACGGAACTGTCCGGCATCGCCGTGGGCGGCGCTCTGCTGCTGCGTCCTGCCCTGTTCATCATGGTGCTGCTGGCGTGCCTCGTGTTCAATGCCCTGTCCACCCTGCTACCCGCGTGGATGGCCGTACACCGCAGCATATCGTACACTTTAGTTGGAGGAGAATGACCTATGTGGAGACAAGTACTGCATCAACTGTGGAACCAGCGCCGGGCCAATGCCTGGCTCTGGGCGGAACTGGCCGTCGTCACCACCCTGCTGTGGTATGGCGTCGACCTCGTGTACAACTACGAAGGCGCGGCCTGGCAGCCCAAGGGCTACGACACGGACGGCGTGTTCGACCTGACCGTGGGCGCGAAACCCCTCGAGGTCATAGGAGATGCCGACAACCGGCGCGCGGGCGAGGACTTCGCCTACCTGTACAACCTCCTGCGCGACTACCCGGGCGTGGAGGAGGTCTGCGCCTACTATGGCAGCATCCCCTATTCGGACGAGACGCAGTTCGAGGGCTACTCGCCCCACTCGGACTCCACGCGGGTGGTGGACTGCTACATCCGCTACGTCACGGCGTCCTACTTCCGCGTGTTCCGCCTGAAGCCCCTGGCTGGCCGCCTGGACGAGGAGCGGTGGACGACGGGCGAGTATCCCGTACCCGTGCTGATGAGCGCGGACCTGGCGGACTCCCTCTTCCGCGAGCGCAACCGCGCCGACGCCGTGGGCAAGACCTGCTTCAACCCCTACTGGCTGAAGGCGCCGAAGCCGGTGACGAACTATCGCGTGATGGGCGTGCTGCCGCGCCATAAGCTGGACGACTACCAGCGCTACGAGCCCTTCATCTACCTGCCCGCACAGCCTCTCTTCTGGCAGCACATCGCCCTGCGCGTCGCCCCCGAGCACGTGGCCGGCTTTGCCGAACGCTTCCGCCGCGACATGCAGCCCGTGTTCGATCGCGGCATCTTCTACCTCGACGCCGTCCGTTCGTACGCCGACATGAAGCAGGCCTACGACGTGCAGCAAGGCACCACGAACTACCTCAACACGGTGTACGCCGTGGCCGCGTTCTTCCTGTTCAACGTCTTCCTATGCGTCTTCGCCACCTTCTGCTACCGCACGCGCAAGCGTCGTTGCGAGATAGCCCTGCGCATGGCCATGGGCAGCTCCCGCCGGGGCGTGATGCGCCACTTCCTGCTGGAGGGGTTGCTGCTGCTCGGGCTCGCTGCCGTGCCCGCCCTGTTCGTCGCCTTCCACCTCCAGCTGTCCGACCTGACGGTACATACGTTGGTGGACGCCGGTTGGGGCCGCTTCGCCGCCTGCTTCCTGGTGGCTCTGCTGCTGTTGGCCCTCATCATCGTGCTCGGCATCGGCTATCCCGCCTGTCGCGCCATGAAGGTGCAGCCCGCCGAGGCGTTGCATGACGAGTAGGGAAGCCCCGCCCCGGCCCTCCCCCGTGGGGAGGGTGAGGGATGTAGTTCTTGGTGCGGCATCGGCGACAAAAGGCATTCGAAGCATCCGGCTCTTCCCCTGTCATTCTGACGACCGAAGGGAGGAAGAATCTCCCGCCTGCCCTGGGAGATCCTTCACTGTCGTTCCCTTAGACAGGGGGCTCATTGAATGGATTCCCTATCTTTATCCGGGCGCGCATCGCGCCCGCCTCGGTTCGCACACTGCGCCCTAATCTGTCGGAGGTTTTAAGCGCGGACGCGCTTAAGTGTTAAGACCGAGCGCGCTTAAAGCTTAAGACCGCACTTGCTTAAAACTCCCGACTTAACGGAGGCGGTGGAAGGAAGGGCATGGAAAATGTCGTCAGGTACAGGCAGATAGGGCAGGGTGAGGCTTGCGCGTTTCGGATAATCGTTGTATCTTTGCGAAGACATTAGCTCTTTTCGCTTATGAAGAAATACCTCTCCAGTCTGTGCAGCCTGTGCGTGCTGCTCTCGATGGCCGCTACCGCCTGGGCAGCCGGCGACGTGCCGCGCGTGATGTTCATCCAGTCCTATTCGAAGTCCACCCCCTGTCACGAGGAGCTGAACCGGGGTCTGACGGACGGCCTCAGGGCGGGCGGCATCGACGCATCGGTCAGTGTGGAGTATCTGGGCGTGGGCATCGGCGACCGTTCGGTGCAGCGCGACGTAGTGAGCGCCCTGTGCCGGAAAGCCCGTGAGCAGGGCATCGACCTCATCGTGACGGCCAGTGGCGTGGCTGCCTACTCGTTGCTTTATAGCGGCGATTCGCTGGTGCAGGAATTACCCTTGGTGTGTACGGACCTGAAGGCCATCGGGGAGGATGTACTGGCACGCCTGCCCAACGTATGCGGATTCAGGGTGCAGAACGACTACGAAGCGGTGCTGCGCGAGGCGATGCGCGTCTTTCCGGAGCGGAAGGAGTTTGTTTGCATCATCGACACGACCGCTTACGCCCGCCGTTGCGAAGCGGAGCTGGAGGCCTACTGGGAGGAGTTCCATGCGGAGCATCCGGACTATTCGTGGCAGGTGTACAACCTGCTTTCGGTGATGCCCACGCGCATCATCCGCGACATCTGTTATGCCGAAGACCATGCTTCGAACCGCATCGTGCTGGTGCCTAACTGGAGCACGTTCATGTCGTTCGTGGCTTACAATTCGTACGAGGCTCCCATCTACGCCTTTCAGAACCTGGCCGTCAGCAGCGGCAGCCTCTGCGCTTACGACCTGGATCCTTATGACATCGCCCACCGGGCGGGACTCCTGTCTGCCCAGGTGCTGGAGGGGACATCCCCTTCCGACATAGGCGTCATCGACCTGCGGGGCAAGTTCCTGTACAACTACCGGACGGTGAAGCAGTTCCATCTGGACGAGGCTTTCGTGGAAGAAGGGGGCGTGCTGTTCAACGTGACGTGGTTCGAACGCTACCGCGAGTGGGTCATCGGAGGCATCGTGACCGCGGTGCTGGGAGTGATGGCGCTGATAGGCTGGTTGTTGTCCGTCTACGTCCGCGAAAACCGCCGGCGCAAGGCCATGCAGACGAAGCTGATGGTGCAGGAGCAGCTGGTGAAGCAGCGCAATGAGTTCAACCAGATCTTCTGCTCGTTCCGCGACGGGCTGGTGACGTATGGCACCGACCTGGGGCTGCACTTCATCAATCCGGCCATGCTGCGGATGCTGGGCCTCTCCTTCGACGAGAGTTATGCAGGCCGCAAGGCGGGCAGCTACCTGCGCATCCTGCACGAGGGGGAAGACATCCTCTACCGCCTGATAGAGCAAGCGATGCGGGAGAAGACCCCCGTCGCCATACCAGAGAAGTCCTTTGTGCAGGAGATTCAGGCGGGGCTTTACTTCCCCGTCTCCGGCGAGGTCATCCCGATGCTGGACGGCACGTCGCTTTCCGGTCTGGCCATCCTGTGCCACAACATCTCCGACGAAGAGCGGCAGCGGCTGTTGCTCCACATGACGATGGAGAGCAGCAACGTCTACTACTGGCAGTTCGACCTGGACAATCAAGTGTTCCACTTCCCCCCGCGCCTGTTGCATACCCTCGGTTACGACCCTCACGACGGCAGCCTCACCCGCGAGCAACTGCGCCTCCTGGCTCATCCGGACGACCTGTCGGAGGTGAGTAGCCGGTTCGAGTCGGTCATGACTGGCCGTGCGAAAGACGCCCGCGCCCTGGTCCGCCTGCGCCATGCCGACGGAACCTATGAGTGGTGGGAATTCTGGTCGACCACGTACGACGGCATCGAAGGCAGTTCGCCCTACATGGTGCTGGGCATCTGTCAGAGCATCCAACGCTACAAGGACGCCGAAGCCCAACTGATCGAAGCACGCGACCGTGCCCTCCAGGCCGACCGGTTGAAGTCCGCCTTCCTGGCCAACATGACGCACGAGATTCGTACCCCGTTGAACTCCATCGTCGGCTTCTCTGCCCTGCTGGATGAGGTGGAGCAGTACCGTCCGGAGGAGGTGAAAGAGTTCGTCCGCGTCATTCAGACGAACAGCAAGTTGCTGTTGACGCTGGTGAGCGACGTGCTGGACATTTCACACATCGAGTCGGGCGATGTCGACTTCCACTTCGGTCCCTGCAACCTGCCCGGTCTGCTGCGTGAAATCTACGAGCAACAGAGTCGGGAGATGCCCGAGGGTGTGGAGCTTCGTCTGGACCTCTCTGTAGGCGACGACCTCCTCATCGAGACCGATGCCATCCGCCTGCAACAGGTCGTTGTAAAGCTGCTGAGCAATGCCCGCAAGTTCACCCTGCAAGGCCATGCCGTGCTGGGCTGTCGGGAAGAAGGCCCGGATACCGTCGTCATCTACGTGGAGGATACGGGCAAAGGCATTCCGCCGGCGTCCCTGCCGCGCATCTTCGAGCGTTTCTACAAGGTGGACGAGTATATCCAGGGAGCCGGGCTGGGGCTGAGCATTGTACAGACACTGGTCGACCGCCTGCACGGCACCATCTCGGTGCAGTCGGAGGTAGGGAAGGGAAGCCGCTTCGAAGTGCGGTTGCCCCAGCATCCCTCGGCCGGACCGAACGAATCCAGATAACCGATTAGTATAATTCTATTAAACCGTTTAAGACGATGAAAAGTGATCCGAAAGACTGCCTCTACTGTCAGAACAGTGAGGCATTGCACAACCTGATGATTGAGATTGCGCCTTTGAGCGTGTCGCGTGTATTCCTCTTCAAGGAGCAGACCTACCGGGGCCGTTGCCTGGTGGCCTACAAAGACCATGTGAACGACCTGAACGAACTGAGCGATGAGGAGCGTAATGCCTTCATGGCCGATGTGGTACGGGTGACGAGGGCTATGCAGAAGGCCTTCCAGCCGGAGAAGATTAACTATGGAGCCTATTCCGACAAGCTGTCGCACTTGCATTTCCACCTGGCTCCGAAGTATGTGGATGGTCCCGACTATGGCGGTACGTTCCAGATGAACCCCGGCAAAGTCTATCTGTCGGATGCCGAGTATCAGGAACTGATTGCGCAGCTGAAGAAGTATCTTTAATAGGCGCGAGGCCTGTGTGGAAGCGGGGAAGAGGTTAAATCTTCCCCAATATTTTGTCCATCACCCAGTTGGTAAGTGTGGCGCTTTCGCCATCGCAAGTGCATACCGACTTACCCAGCAAGTGGTCCACTACGGCTTGGATGAGCGGTTGCTGGACATACAAGGGATTTTCTACGTGGATTTCCTCGCGCCCCTTCTCGGTGTGGAGGGCTATCGGGTCATAGGTGAACACGGAGAAGCAGATCATGCCCTTGTCTCCGATGATTTCGATGCGGTCTTCGCGTGCGGAGTCATGCGCCACGAAACACCACGAGCCGCTGCCCACCAGCCCGTTCTCAAACTGGAAGCAGGCGCTAATGGTATCCTCGGCCTGATAGAGCTTTCCACGGTTGCTCTTATAGCCGCTGGCCTCGAGGATGCACCCGAACAGCTCTTGCAGTAAGTCCAGTTGGTGTGGAGCCAGGTCATAGAAATACCCTCCGCCTGCAATGTCCGGCTGTACACGCCAAGGCAGATTCTCGCGGTTGTAGTCCAAGTTGCGGGGAGGCTGTGCGAAGCGTATCTGCGTGTTGATGACACGGCCGATAGCCCCTTCTTCGACCAGCGATTTCACCTTTTGGAAGTAGGGCAGATAACGTCGGTAGTAAGCCACGAAACAGGGCACCCCAGTCTCTTTCGATATGCGGTTGATGCGACAACATTCTTCGTATGTCACGGCCATCGGCTTCTCAATGTACACGGGCTTGCCCGCTTTCATGGCCATAATGGCATAGGTGGCATGTGATGACGGGGGAGTCGCGATATAGATAGCATTCACCTCCGGGTCGTCCACCAGTTCCTGTGCATCGTCATACCATCGGGGGATATTCCGCTCTTCGGCATACTTTCTGGCCTTTTCGCCATTACGGCTCATGACGGCCACCACTTCGGAGTTCTCTATCTTTTGGAAAGCAGGTCCACTCTTGTACTTGGTCACTTCACCACAGCCGATGAAGCCCCATTGGATTGTCTTTTCGCTCATTGTCTCGGGTGTTGATAGGTTGATACTCATTCGTCATCGTCGTCCTCTCCGAAATCGAAATCAAAATCGAAGTCGTCCATAAATTCGGGCGTGGTAAACTCTTCCAATTCTCGCCGGTCTTTCTTCGTGGGTCGTCCTGTGCCCTTGGCCCGGTTGACGAATCCGCTGACACGGCTCATTTCCAGCAATTCATATTGGTCGGGGGTGGTGACGTTCTCCATCATCTCGGACACGAGTTTGGCTCCCACCCGTTTCTCGATAGGTTGCAGTACTTTGAAGGAATAGGTGATAGGTGGTTTGCGTACCTGAATTATATCACCCGGTTTGACTGTACGGGCTGCTTTAGCCTGGGCGCCGTTGATGCTGATGCGTCCTTTCTTGCAAGCCTCGGCAGCAATGGTGCGTGTCTTGAAGATGCGGACGGCCCACATCCATTTATCAATTCTGGCTTCACTCATTTTTTGTTGAATTGGTTCATGGTTATTTCAATGCCGGCCAGACAGAAACTTCGGATGATTTCTCCGGCCTTCTCCAATCTTTCAGGAATGTCTTTCCGTTCTTCTTCCTCAAAATGCCCCAGCACATAGTCTATTTGCATTCCGCGCGGAAAGTTATTGCCGATACCGAATCGCAAACGCGCATAGTTTTGAGTACCCAATGTGGCGGCGATGTGTTTCAACCCATTGTGTCCGGCATCGCTTCCCTTGCCTTTTAACCGCAAGGTGCCGAAAGGGAGCGCCAAGTCGTCTACGATGATAAGAAGATTCTCCAGCGGGATATTTTCTTTCTGCATCCAGTAGCGCACTGCATTTCCGCTGAGGTTCATATAGGTCGATGGTTTCAGCAAGACAAGTTGTCTGCCTTTGATGGACAGGTTGGCGGTGAATCCATAACGTCCGTCATGAAAAGTGACTCCGGCCTCTTTGGCAAATGCATCTACCACCATAAAACCGATGTTGTGGCGTGTCTCGTGATATTCAGGGCCTATGTTTCCCAGTCCTACAATTAAGTACTTCATGCTTGTCTTCGTTATTATAAAGAAGACGCAGGTTAACGCAATTGTCCGCAGATTGTTGGGTAATCTGCATCATTCTGCGTTAATCTGCGTCTTAAGGTATGTCTTAACTTACGGTGTTGAATTAGCTGTTGGCATTGGCAGCAGCACCTCTCGCAGCACGAGTCAACTTCACTGCACAAACCACTGTCTCTTTGGCATTCATCAGTTCCAAGCCTTCAAAGTTCAGTTCGCCCACTTTGATGGTTTTTCCTAAACCTAAGTTTGAAACGTTGATGACCAGTCTTTCCGGAATTATATTGTACAATGCTTTCACTTTCAGTTTGCGAGTCTGCAAGGCCAACTTACCACCAGCCTTCACACCTTCTGCCAAGCCTTCCAACTGTACGGGCACTTCCATTGTGATAGGTTTAGTTTCGTCAATCTGGTAGAAGTCCACATGCAAGATGTTGTCCTTTACCGGATGGAATTGGATGTCCTTCATAATGGCGTTATATTTCTTCCCATCAATTATCAGATCCACGATGTAGATGTGGGGTGTGTAAACCAAGTTACGGAGTCCGTCGGCTGATACTGTGAAGTGAATGTTTTCACCACCACCATAAAGTACGCAAGGTACGCCGTTGTTTTTACGAATAGCCTTCAATGCTCTGGCCTGTTCCGAAGAACGTTCTGCAATGGTTCTTGCAGTTCCTGTGATTTCAATCGATTTCATAATCTTTACTTTTCTTTTGTGTTACTCTAAATTAAGTATTTCATTTGCTTAATTCACCATCACACGATGTGGATTCTTCCACGCGGTGTTGCAAAAAAGCGCGGCAAAAATACGGTTTTTTTTCTAAATAGCCAAAAAACATGGCTTTTAAAAATCAATATCGATTTTGATTTCTCCTTTCAATGAATCTGTGTTTTCTTTTTCTAAGGTGTGATCGAGACTCTCTTTGGAGGTGTCGGCCTCACGCTCTGTACAATCTTGGTGTTGCTTGATATAGCCGATGGCTTCCTGCAATCCGTTCATGAACTTCTCAAAATCCTCTTTGTAGAGGAAGATTTTGTGTTTCTCGAAACTTACTTGCGCGTTATCTCCTTCTCCATTAATGATTTTCTTGCTCTCTGTGATAGCGAGGAACATTTCGTCTTTTCTGCTTTTCTTCACATCTAGATAATAGATGCGTTTACCGGCCTTGATGGCTTGTGAGTATACGATTTCTTTGTCGTTCACCTCTCCACTGTTTTTTTTCTTCAACTCTTCCATTTCAAATCTGTAGTTTTATGTTTTTAGTTTTTTCGGGCTCAAAATTGACGATTTTTTTTAAGCTGTCAAAAGAAAATCGCTCCGATTATTGATTTCTCTATTAAAAAATGCGATTTTAGTTGGGTCAAGTCACTAAAAATGCCTACTTTTGCACCTGTTAAACAACTATTTTATTTATCTTTATGATTAACAGAGTTCTTATTCGTCTTAAGATTATACAGATAGTGTATGCTTACTATCAGAATGGAAGTAAAAACTTGGATTCGACAGAAAAAGAATTGTTTTTCAGCCTTTCTAAAGCTTATGATCTTTATAACTATCTGTTGATGTTGATGGTAGCTTTGACGAACTATGCGCAAAAACGCATTGATGTAGGGAAAAATAAGTTGGCTCCCACACCGGAGGAATTGTTCCCTAACATGAAGTTTGTGGAAAACAAGTTTATTATTCAGTTGGAGGAGAACAAACAACTGTTGGATTATGCATCCAATCAGAAGCGTTCGTGGGATGATGAAGATGATTTCATAAAAAGTCTTTATGAAAAAATCGTAGCATCGGACATATATAAGGAATATATGGCTACCGAGGAGCAGACTTACGAGGCCGATCGCGAGTTGTGGCGGAAGCTCTATAAGACTTTTATATTTAATAATGACGAATTGGATGCTTTGTTGGAAGACAAGAGCCTATATTGGAATGACGATAAGTGTGTCGTTGATACCTTTGTACTGAAGACCATCAAGCGTTTTGATGAGAAGAATGGGGCCAACCAGCCTTTGCTTCCCGAGTTTAAAGACGAAGAGGACAAAGAATTTGCCCGTCGTTTGTTCCGTCGTTCCATATTGAATTGCGATTATTACCGTCATCTTATCAGTGAAAATACGCGTAATTGGGATTTGGATCGTGTGGCTTTTATGGATGTAGTGATCATGCAGTGTGCGTTGGCCGAAATCTTGAGTTTTCCCAATATTCCTATCAGCGTTTCGTTGAACGAGTATGTAGACATTGCCAAGATGTATAGTACCCCGAAGAGCGGAAGTTTTGTGAACGGAACTTTGGATGGAATAGTTAATCAATTAAAAAAAGACAAGAAGTTAATCAAAAACTGATAACTTTGCGAAGTAATAAAAAAATTCAAAAACAAACTACTATTTTTTATGAATTTAACGAGTGTATTTCTTTTGCAGGCTCCGGCCGCAGGACCCGATGGAAGTTGGACATTGATTATGGTGGTCGCAATGATTGCTATCATGTATTTCTTTATGATTCGTCCTCAAAACAAGAAACAAAAGGAAATAGCCAATTTCCGTAAGTCGCTTCAAGTAAACCAGAAAGTCATTACGGCAGGCGGAATTCATGGTGTCATCAAAGAAATCAATGATAACGATGTTATGCTTGAAATTGCGTCGAATGTAAAGATTCGCATTGATAAGAATTCTATCTTTGCGGCTGCTTCGGATGCCAACAGTAACCAGGCTGCCAAATAAAATGGGATGATGGATGTTCGACTATAGGAACATAAGGTTACTTTATATTAAATTTTATAGAAAAACAAAGGATATCCTGCTGAGTGCCAAAGGCAGGGAGTTCTTTGTTTTTTTATTCTTCTTTTTTGTAGCTGCGGGGTTTTGGTTGTTGCAGACGTTGAACAATGATTATGAGACAGAGTTTTCAATTCCCGTGCGTTTGCGCAATGTGCCCGATGATGTGGTGCTGATTACAGAGCCAGTTTCCGAAGTTCGTGTCCGTGTGAAAGATAAAGGAACTGTTCTTCTCAATTATATGTTAGGAAAAAGTTTTTATCCGTTGACATTGGATTTTTCGGAGTATAAAGGCGAGGACAATCATGTATGCGTTTATTCATCGCAATATCGGAAAAAGATTACGGCTCAGTTGAGTGCTTCGACTACCTTGCTTTCGATGCGGCCGGATACGTTGGAGTACTATTATTCAACGGGGAGTGCCAAAAAAGTACCTGTGGCTTTGCAAGGTAAGGTAAGTGCAGGGTTGCAGTATTACTTGCCCGATACAGTGTTTACGCCCGATTCTGTTTGGGTGTATGCGCCGGCCAGTGTGCTTGATACCATTACGAAAGCCTATACCCAGCCTTTTGAGCAGGACAACATTTCCGATACGTTGAGGAAGCAGCTCACTTTAGTATCTCAACGGGGTGTGAAGTTCATTCCATCATCTGTAGTATTAATGCTTCCGGTAGATATTTATACGGAGAAAACGGTAGAAGTACCTTTGCATGGTATTAATTTCCCTGCGGATAAGGAGTTGAGAGTTTTTCCTTCGAAGGTAAAGATAACTTTTCAGATAGGTTTGAGTCGTTTTCGTGAGGTTACGGCCAATGATTTTCATCTGTATGTTTCTTATGAAGAATTGTTGAAGCTGGGCACTGATCCTTATACCGTGAAGTTGAAGAATTGTCCGGAGGGAGTCAGCCATTTGCGGTTTAATCCGGAGCAAGTTGATTTCTTAATTGAACAAGTGTCAACGGACAATGGCTATTAAAATCGGAATTACAGGAGGAATCGGGAGCGGCAAGAGTGTCGTATCCCGTTTGTTGCAGGTGATGGGAGTCCCGGTTTATATCTCTGATGTGGAGACAAAGAGATTGATGCAGACCGACGGGACTATTCGCCAGGAGTTGATAGCTTTGTTGGGCGAAGAGCTTTATGACGGGAATGTATTGAATAAGCCAATGTTGTCTGCTTACATTTTCGGACATGCGGCACATGCGGCACAGGTTAATGCTATCGTACACCCACGGGTGAAGGAAGATTATCGGCGTTGGGTAAAGTCTATGGAAGCTTCTTCCTCCTTGATAGGTATGGAGTCTGCTATATTGTTGGAAGCGGGTTTTCGTGATGAGGTAGACAGGGTGGTGATGGTATATGCCCCTCGGGAAGTGCGTATAACGCGAGCTGTTCGTCGAGATGCTTCTACGCGCGAGTTGATAGAGAAACGCATTTGCAGTCAGATGGATGAGGAAGAAAAGCGGAGATTGGCCGATATTATCATTGTGAACGACGGTGAAACACCTTTAATTCCACAGGTTTTAACATTGATTTCTTCACTATCGGAAAATAATGACTACCTTTGCGCCCGTTAATGCAGACAGGATGGGGAAATTTCCTTTGAGCCGGTCTGCAATGTCTTATTGATTAACCAATAAAAACAAAACGAATTATGTTGAAGACTATTTTGTCTATTTCCGGTAAACCGGGTTTGTATAAACTTGTTTCGAGAGGAAATAATATGTTGATTGTAGAGTCGCTTATTGATAAAAGACGCTTCCCTGCCTATGGAAATGAGAAAATCATTTCTTTGGGGGACATTGCCATGTATACCGATGGGGACGATGTGCCTTTGCGGGAAGTATTCGAGGCGATGAAGAAGAAAGAAAATGGAGCTTCAGTGGTCTTGTCTAAAAAACCTTCCAATAATGAGTTGTATGATTATCTGAGTGCAGTACTTCCGAATTATGATCGTGATCGTGTACATGCTTCCGATGTCAAGAAGCTGATTTCTTGGTACAATTTGTTAGTGGCAAGTGGCATGACCGATTTTGAAGAAGAAGTTCAGGCTACGGAAGAGGAAGCAACAGAAGAGTAATAAAAATACTCCCCTATACTCCGCTTCATAAGAAGAGGAAAGAAAAAGAACGCAGTATGCTAAGACTTATATATAGGTTTGGGTATACTGCGTTTATTCTATGGTATTCACAAAACCGAATGAAGCATACCGCCGTCAGGGAATGGGGCGGCTTTCATGGCTTTATTCCCAATGAAATTATACCGCCAAGTTATTTTGGGTGCGATATTCTTTGGGAGTACAACCCACTTCTTTCTTGAAAAATCGCAGAAAATGTTGTGGGTATTGAAAGCCTAACATATCGGCAATCTGTTTCATATTCGTATTGGGTTCGAGCAAAGCGTTTTTGGCTATTTCGATGATTTTAAGATGGACGTGTTCTCTTGCAGTTTTACCAGTTTCTGATTTGACCAAATCCCCAAAATAATTGGGTGATAAACATATCTTATCTGCAAAATATTTGACGGTAGGCAGTCCTTGCAGGCGTGCCGTGCCGGAATCCCAATACTCGTCCAACAATTGCTCGAAACGGACCAGGACATCGTTGTTCAGCACTTCACGAGTGACGAACTGACGTTCATAGAAACGCATGCAATAGTTGAGCAACACTTCAATATTGGAGATGATCAGCGGTTTGGAAAATTTATCGATGGGATGCTCTAGCTCATGAGCTATCTTGTTCATATAATCTTGCACAATAACACGTTCGTCCGCAGACAAGTGTAAAGCTTCATTGGACGCATACGAAAAGAAACTATATTGCTTCATTTTCTGCGCCAATGGAGTGAGGAACAGAAAATCGGGATGAAACAATAATGCATCAGCTTCAGGCACAGGCCCGTCTTCGATACGGTGGATGCCAACGGTCTGTCCCGGAGCAAAACAGACAACCGTCTCATCATCGAAATCATATTTCGTTTTGCCGTAATTGATGGTACATCCCACCGTTTTTTTCAAGAAGAGTGCATAAAAGCCGAATGTCATTTTATGTGTCGGCTGGTTTTCTGAACGGTCAAAATGTACAATTCCGACCAGCGGATGTTTGGTTTGAAATCCGAAAAAACGATTATATTGTTCTATGGTATCCGCTTTTATTATTTCCATGCTTTTAATTTTTAAGTTTCTTGCTGCAAATATACACTTATGTCTAATAATTCTAGAATGTCAAACAAAAAAAGAAGTAATTGAGGTATCTTTCTCCGTATTGTGTATACTTTATTGATACTCAAATGATAACAAATAAACTCAAATCCGTGTTTGAGGTACTTTTATCCGTTGTCTGGGTATCAGTTAATAGGAATATGGCAATTACTTTTGCAGTGGAATAGAAAATATCAATTATAAAAAATAGAGAGACATGAAGTTATTGACAATTCTCACTGCAGGTCTGTTGGCTTTCAACACGGCAGGCTTTGCACAAAACGACCAAGCAATGAAGTTTCAGGAAGAACAGCTGAAATTGACGACTGAATGGGACAAAGTGTTCCCCCAGAGCGACAAAGTAACCCATAGCAAGATTACTTTCCACAACCGATACGGCATCACGCTCGCTGCCGACTTGTACATACCCAAGAATGCGGCAGGCAAACTTCCGGCTATAGTCGTCAGCGGGCCATTTGGAGCAGTGAAGGAACAGGCATCGGGACTGTATGCGCAGACATTGGCCGAGCGCGGTTTCCTGACCATCGCTTTCGATCCCTCATTTACGGGAGAGAGCGGAGGGCAGCCACGCAGTGTAGCCTCGCCGGACATTAACACGGAAGATTTCAGTGCGGCGGTGGACTATCTTTCCACCCGTGACGATGTGGACGCTGAACGCATTGGCATACTTGGTATCTGTGGTTTTGGAGGTTTCGCCATCAATGCGGCGGCTATGGATACGCGCATCAAGGCAACGGTAGCATCCACCATGTATGACATTTGCCGGGGAACTGCCAACGGTTATTTCGATGCCAACGACAATGCCGATGCACGCTACGAAATACGCAAGCAACTGAATGCCCAACGCACGGAAGACTATCGCAACGGAACGTATAAACGCACGGTGATGAATCCCAAGCCTGCCGATGACGCTCCGCAGTTTATGAAGGACTACTATGATTATTATAAAACAGAGCGTGGTTATCACCCTCGTTCCATCAACTCCGGGCTGGGTTGGAATGTTACTTCCTCACTTTCACTTCTCAATATGCCCATCTTGGCTTACAGTGACGAGATACGCAGTGCCGTATTGGTGCTACATGGCGAAAAGGCTCATTCGCGCTACTTCGGTGAAGATGCCTTCAAGAAGCTGAAAGGTGATAATAAGGAACTGTTCATCGTGCCGGGAGCCAGTCACACCGATTTGTACGACAACCTGGAAAAGATACCGTTCGACAAGATAGTCGAGTTTTATAACCAATACTTGAAGTGATATGAAACGGCTGATTAACTGCTGGGTACTGACATTTCTCCTCCTTTTCATGGGAAATGCTCTCACGGCCTGTTCGGACAATGACCCGATGGAAGAAGTGACGGAAGTACCGACTCCGCCATCTGATGTAGACGAGGACGATAATGAAGGAAATAGCAATGACAATAACGGTGATACCAGTGAATCTATGGAAAGGAATATTACGATTTCAGTCAACGAGACATCATTTGCCGCCACGCTTGCAGACAGCGACGCAGCACGGGCTTTTGCTGCCATGCTCCCCCTTATGCTGGATATGAGCGAAATGAACGGTAACGAAAAATACCATTACTTGTCGGAAGAACTGCCTACGGACAGTTATCGGCCGGGGACAATCCAGGCGGGCGACCTGATGCTTTACGGCTCGTCTTGCATCGTCTTGTTTTACGAAACTTTTTCGTCTGGCTACAGCTACACACGCTTGGGGCAGATAGACAATCCCGAAGGGCTTGCCGCAGCCTTGGGCAGTGGAAATGTAAGCGTAAGGTTTGAAGTTCGATAGTATGTAATTTATGGAAAACATCCCCAATAGTAAAGGCAAAAATGTTCTTGTCCTGATGACTATACAATTTTATTGTTCCTATTGGGTTGCTTAATCACATACTTATTGATATAAATACTTAGTGATAGGTGGGTTATACTCTATATTTATCTTAAAGGAAAAAACGGAATGAGTTTAAAGCCAAAGAAAATCTCTTGTTCATGAGGGATAATTCAAGATTTTAGCTACTTTTGCGATTGGATTGAGGTGACTCTTTCCAAGACATACGAAAAATAGAAGAAGCGTTATGCTTATCTCTTGCGAATGAAAACCTAGGAAATTTTCAAAGCGGACAAGGATAGCATAGTGGTTCTCACGCTATAGCGTGGGCTGCTATTACTACATCTGTTCGCACAGGTTTTCCTAGGACCTTCATTCAAAGACGTGGTAGCATTGCAGTTCACGCTTTGTGTTTTAATAGTGGTCCTTATGAACTGGGAGGGCTTCCAATCTTTTTTGTAGAAGTATGAAATCTATCGGCATCTTGATCAAAGAGGAATTAGAAAAACAAGAACGTAGCGTCAGCTGGTTTGCCCGTAAATTGTCTTGTGACCGTTCGAATGTTTACCGTTTGTTTCAGAAAGAAAGCATTGATACACATTTACTTGTCCGTATATCGCTTATCTTGAACCGTGATTTCTTCTCTGATTTGTCTGCTGATATTCATTTGTCTGATTCTGAGGACAATCAAGCTTAATTTCAAGCAGTGTCGCAATATTTGCATCGTAATCGTGTCAATCTCGCATCGCTTGATTGCGGTTCGTTCTTTATATTTGCTTTACCTTTGTCAAGGCAATTTAAATAAAAAAAGAAAATGAAAGCAATGAAGTATTTATCAATGGTGTTACTTGTGTTAGTAACAAGTGTTTGTATGTTTAGTTGTAGTGATGACGATGAACCTACATTAAGTGGAAATACCTCGGTTACAGGGACTTGGGTGAGTGATGATGAGTATAGTTATGGAGGAGTGGATGTTTATGTGAGAATTCGATTTGAAGCAAATAATACTGGTGTTTTTAGTTTTGTGTCCTCTAATCATGCCCCTGTTGATTTTGCTTTTGAATATACATCCAAAAGAGAAGATAATGGAGATACATATTTGACTATAATATGGACAGGGTTGAATATACCAACTTTAAATGGTAGACCAGTTTTTGCAAGTGGTTCTGAATACAAGGTCACTATTTCTCCTACTCGGTTAATAATCAACGGTTATGAATTTATTCGTTCGTAATAACATAGAAGAAAATAATCGCCCATTAGTCAATACTGTAGTATTAAAAACGCAGTAGTATTTATTTTACCAAGTAAGTATATATCCGCAAATCAGTGCAGCATGTCTTCGTTTTCAGTGGATATGTACCGAGGATGTATTGGTTGAAAACGGATTCTATTTATTAAAATTTGAAATAAAGCATCTTTAGGGAGAATTTCTCTATAAAGATGCTTTGTTGCTTAATTTGTTATAATGATTTATCATGCAAAAATAAAGTGAATAGGTAAAGGATTGTGAAACTGGATTGATATAACTCTTTTCTTAATGATAAGAAAATTATTGTCAATATGTTATCCGAAAATACGGAATTTAGAAGTTTAAATTATATATATTTTTTATTTGATATCCCATGTTTGAAGAATGCTTCTTGCCGGGTTGTCACCCTATAATGTAACTCCGCTATACGCGCCTCCGCGTGAGGAAGTGTTAAATGTTAATGTGAAACCAAAATACTATTAACCTTTGTTCACGCGGACGCATAAAGACGGAGTCATAAAATGGGCTGCCAACCTGTCAAGGCAGGTCATCGGGAACGGTTAGAGGCCGTGGACTTTCTGGCCGATTTTCAGGCTGCGCACTAACTCGTCGAGCCAATGACGGTTGGCTTCTTCTAGCAAGGCGGGCAGATACGGCAGAAGACGAACGATGCACATTCCCAGTTGGGGACTTTCCGAGTCTTCATGTTTCATGGTTTAGACATTTTTGAGTGAGCAATAAATTTAAAAATCTATTAAAAGAGATGAAAATTGGCAAAAATTGATACGCATATATGGATACCACCGGTTGTAGTCGTTTAAAAAATATGGCTTATCTTCGTGCTCAAAAAAGACAGATATGACTAACAAAGAGACAATCAGCCTTGTCCCCATCAGTGGGGCAGGCATACGGGTCGTCAGTCGCTATGCGGTTGAGGGTATTGCGGGTAATGAACAGGCGTTCTACTGCCTTGCTTTCCGCCAAATGAACGAATATTACCATACACTCACGGGGCTGGATTATGGCGAAAAGTGCAAGAACTGTACCCGGCTGAGCGGCCTGGCCCATGAGCCGCAGGTGTATCATAATCCGCAGGCTGTTCTTTTCGAGGTGTCTTGCATGGAAGAGGAACTGATACAGGCTGCTACAGCCGTTCTCTGGAGGGGGAGGAAGCCATCTTCGTGACCAACTCCCAGATCTTACAGCGTATCAACGCCGGTTTGCGTCAGAAGCTGAGTCCGGTGAAGATTGGCATCGTGATGAAGCGGCTGGGCTATGAGCTGGTTCGTGTGGCGGGCAAGCGCGGCTACCGGGTGGTGGAGCTGAAGGGGGAAGAAATCTATCGCAACCAGAAGGCCATGGCACGGTATTGCTGATTGGTGTTCTGTCAAACCACCGCAGGTGTCGCTCATGCTCCACTCACGGTTACCCATTGTGAGACGGTTCCACCGTCTTTGGGGGGCGGCATCCTCCTGTTTGAGCCTTGGAGAGGTAATAGCCGTTGGTAGAGCGCGAGCGATACCTGCGGTGCATTTCGAGACGGATTCGCCGCCCTTATTTAAATCGTAAGTTGCTAATCGTAGACCCCCGGTTTATGGGTGCTAAACCCCTGGTTTCGGATACCTAAACAGCCTGTTGACGCGTCTCAACAGGCTGTTTACGGGTGCTAAAAGGGGGTATGGAGGGGGAAAACCGCCGGGTTAGGGCTCGCCGATGGCTTCTACAATCATCCGCACATGTACCGGCATGTAGATGCGGCATTGCGGGTTGTATCCGGCAGCTTGGAGCCGTTCGCGCAGATGGGGGATAGTAATCGATCCAACCCTGCAACTTTCGGTAGGCCACTTGCGGGTTGAGTGTGGGGAAATATTGTATGATTCTTTATAGAAAGTACCAAATGAAAGGTGAACAGGATACAGGTAAATGAAGAATGAAGAATTAGGAATGAAGAATTTTGGAGGTATACTCATTCTTCATTCCTAATTCTTCATTCTTCATTTAATTTATTTGCAGCAGCGCGGCTTCAGTTGTTTGAAGAAGTCGTTACCTTTGTCATCTACCAGGATAAAGGCGGGGAAGTCTTCTACTTCAATCTTCCAAATGGCTTCCATGCCCAGTTCGGGATATTCCACACACTCGATGCTCTTAATGTTGTTTTGAGCCAAGATGGCGGCAGGACCACCGATAGAGCCGAGATAGAAACCGCCATGTTTCTTGCAGGCATCGGTAACGGCTTGGCTACGATTGCCTTTGGCCAACATGATCATGCTTCCGCCGTGGCTTTGGAAGAGGTCGACGTAGGGATCCATTCGGCCTGCCGTGGTCGGTCCCATAGAGCCGCAGGCCATGCCTTGTGGAGTTTTGGCAGGACCGGCATAGTAGATGGGATGATCCTTGATGTATTGTGGCAAGTCCTCGCCACGATCCAACCGTTCTTTCAGCTTGGCATGGGCAATGTCCCGACCTACAATAATGGTGCCGTTCAGGCTCAGACGGGTAGCTACCGGATACTTGGTCAGTTCCTTCAGAATATCCGTCATGGGTTGGTTCAGGTTGATTTTCACGGCATCGCCTTCGCCGGCCTGACGCAAAGCTTCGGGGATGAGCTCGCCCGGATGACTGTCCAGCTTTTCAATCCAGATACCGTCTTTATTGATTTTACACTTGATGTTGCGGTCGGCTGAGCAGGAAACGCCCAGACCTACGGGACATGAAGCACCGTGACGGGGCAGGCGGATGATGCGTACATCGTGTGCATAGTATTTGCCGCCAAACTGTGCGCCCAAACCGATGTTGTGAGCTTCTTCCAGTACTTTTTTCTCTAATTCGACATCGCGGAAAGCGCGGCCGTATTCATTACCGGTGGTAGGCAGATTGTCGTAGAAATGGGTAGAAGCCAACTTCACGGTCAGCAGATTCTTTTCGGCTGACGTACCGCCGATGACGAAAGCAATGTGATAGGGAGGGCAAGCAGCCGTACCCAGTGTCTTCATCTTCTCTACCAGGAAGGGAACTAAGGTCTCGGGATTGAGGATGGCTTTGGTCTCCTGATACAAATAGGTCTTGTTGGCTGAGCCACCGCCCTTGGTCACGCAAAGGAATTCGTACTCCATGCCTTCTGTAGCCTCGATGTCAATTTGGGCTGGGAGGTTGCACTTCGTATTGACCTCTTCGTACATGCTCAGCGGTGCATTTTGTGAGTAACGCAGGTTCTCTTCGGTGTACGTCTTGTACACACCCAGTGACAGGGCTTCTTCATCGCAATAGCCTGTCCATACCTGTTGGCCTTTTTCGCCGTGGATAATGGCCGTACCTGTGTCTTGGCAGAAGGGTAATACGCCTTTGGCAGCTACTTCAGCATTGCGCAGGAAAGTGAGTGCTACGTATTTGTCGTTTTCACTGGCTTCCGGGTCGTTCAGTATTTTGGCCACCTGTTCGTTGTGCGAACGGCGTAACATGAACGATACGTCGCGGAAAGCGGCATTGGCCATAGCCGTAAGGCCTTCTTTCTCGATCTTCAAGATGGGTTTCCCCTCAAACTCGCTCACCGATACATAGTCTTTGGTAAGCAGATAGTACTCAGTTGTATCCTTTCCCTTTTCAAACATGGGTTGATACTTAAACGGAGGTGTTGTTGCCATAATTACATTTCGTTTACAAGTTGTTTTTATCAGAATGTTTGCAAAGGTAAGAAGTATTATTGAAATATTTCCTTAATTAAGGATAAAAGCCGAATTTTCATTCGGCCATTCTTTTCAGTTGCTTGAAATGGTGGATGATGCCCCAGAAGTCGCGATCGGTGCAGGCGTTGAATTTGTTCCATAAGTCGCCCATCACGACAACCCCTCCGAAACCTAGGTCTTTGGCTTCGACTATATTGTCGGCAGTGATGCCGCCGAAAGCCATCACTTTGCTGTCGATGATTTTCTTTTTCCCGGCTTCACGCAGTTCTTCGGGTGTAAAGCCGGCTTTGACGCCTTGCTTGGTGATGCAATCGAACACAGGATTCAGAAAAACGTAGTCGTAGAAATGTTTTTTTTGTTGCAGTTCGTCTATCGAGTGGCAACTGCAACTCACACTGCCCGCATAGTCGTGAGGCTCTTGCTGGTTGCGGATATTCAGGTGGATGCCCATCAGCTTGAATTCTTCCTGTAGGTAGAAGTGTTCGTGTGTGACAATCCGTTTGTGATATTTCTCCGGGATCAGTGTCAACAAGCGTTCGGAATACATGGCTGGAGTTTCCGGTTTTCGTAGATGCAATATGTCAAGCCCCTCTTCGAACAGGGCAGTCAGTATCTGGTCTTCTTCAACGAAGAACGTGGGCGGAGTGACAATAATGAGCTTCATATCCTTATTTATAGGCATTCATTTGCCAAAATTAATAAATAGTTACCATAGCTACCAATCTTTTTCTTTAAAATATGTTATTCCTTGTCCTTGCGCCAACCTTTCACTATCTTTGTTGCCGCATTTGTTGTTTGTAGCTTATGGGGGAAATCATGTCTGATTATATCAATGAACTGAATGAAAGTCAACGGGCTGCCGTGCTTTACAATGATGGGCCGTCGCTGGTGATAGCCGGAGCCGGTTCGGGCAAGACGCGCGTGCTGACTTATAAAATAGCTTATCTGCTGGAAAACGATTACCAGCCTTGGAGCATATTGGCATTAACCTTTACGAACAAGGCTGCCCGGGAGATGAAGGAACGCATCGCCCGCCAAGTGGGGACGGCACGTGCCCGTTACTTGTGGATGGGGACGTTTCATTCTATCTTCCTACGCATCTTGCACGCTGAAGCAGGGCATATCGGCTTTACTCCGAATTTTACGATTTACGATAGCGGCGATAGTAAGAGTCTGATACGGGCTATTATCAAGGAAATGGGGCTGGATGAGAAACAATACAAGCCGGGCGCTGTGCAGGCGCGTATCTCTCATGCGAAAAATCACTTGGTATCTCCTGCCGGATATGCTACCCATAAAGAGGTGTATGAAAGCGACTGTGCGGCCAAGATGCCTGCGTTGCGCGATGTATATCAGCGCTATTGGGAGCGTTGCCGGCAGGCCGACATTATGGATTTTGATGACTTGTTGTTTTATACGTTTCTTCTCTTCCGGGATCATCCGGAAGTATTGGCCCGCTATCAGGAGCAGTTCCGGTATATTCTGGTCGATGAGTATCAGGACACGAACTTTGCCCAGCACAGCATTGTGCTTCAGTTAGCCAAGCAGCATCAGCACGTATGTGTGGTGGGCGATGATGCGCAGAGCATCTACTCTTTTCGCGGGGCGGACATTGACAACATTCTCTATTTCACCAAGGTGTACCCAGGTACAAAGGTTTTTAAGCTGGAGCAGAACTATCGTTCTACACAGACCATTGTATCGGCAGCTAACAGCCTGATCCGGAAGAATCAACGACAGATACCGAAAGAAGTGTACTCCGAAAAGGACAAGGGAGAGCCTCTGACGGTGTTTCAGGCATACAGCGATGTGGAAGAAGGAGAGATTGTGACCAATAAGATAACCGAACTGAGGAGGCGCGAGCAGTATGGTTACGATGATTTTGCCGTGCTCTATCGCACCAATGCCCAGAGCCGTATCTTCGAGGAAGCTCTTCGCAAGCGTAATATGCCTTACCGCATTTATGGAGGACAATCTTTTTATCAGCGTAAGGAGATTAAAGACGTGATTGCTTACTTTCGTCTGGTGGTCAATCCGAATGACGAAGAGGCTTTCAAACGCGTCATCAACTATCCGGCTAGGGGCATTGGCGATACGACACTCGGTAAGATTGTAGGTGCGGCTACGAAACATCAGGTAAGCTTGTGGCGCGTGTTGTGCGAGCCTCTGACCTACGAATTGAATTTCAACAAGGGGACTACGGCCAAATTGCAAAGTTTCAGGGAACTGATCAGTGGATTCATGGACGATCTGCCCCGGAAGAAGGCTTATGAATTGGGTATCGACATCGTTCAACGGTCGGGCATCCTGGCCGAGGTGGCCCAAGACAATTCGCCGGAGAACCTTAGCCGGAAGGAGAACATCGAAGAGTTGATGAACGGTATGAACGACTTCTGCAATCAACGGTTGGAAGAGGGGGATGAGCACGTCTCGTTGGGCGATTACCTTTCCGAAGTTTCTTTGTTGACCGACCAGGATTCGACTCAGGATGACCATAGCGAGAAGATTACGTTGATGACTGTTCATTCGGCCAAGGGATTGGAGTTTCGCAACGTTTTTGTGGTGGGGCTGGAAGAGAATCTTTTCCCTAGTGGCATGTCGGGTGATTCTCCCCGTGCTTTAGAGGAAGAAAGGCGGCTGTTTTATGTGGCCATCACCCGGGCGGAAGACCATTGCTTCTTGTCCTATGCCCGAAGTCGCTCCCGCTATGGCAAGATGGAATTTGGAAGCCCCAGCCGCTTCCTGCACGACATCGATGCCTGTTACCTGGATTTGCCCCCGGAGATGCGACTCAGCCGGCAGGTGGACAAGCGGGTAGAACACTTCCGACAGACTGCAGGGGGGGGAGTGGACACGCTTTCGCAGAGACCTGGCTTTTCTCTGGCAGAGACGAAGTCTTCTCCAAGGGGAGGCACTCTCTCCAGTTCTTCCTGGAAACGGGTGGAGAAAGCCCGTCCGGATGCCTCGGGCGCTGGAGGAGGAAGCTCTTTGCAAGCAGGGCGGCTGATTGAGCATGAACGCTTCGGACGTGGCAAAGTGCTGAAGGTGGAAGGCGAGGGCGATAATGCCAAAGCCATCATCCGTTTCCAGCATGCTGGGGATAAACAATTGCTTTTGCGCTTTGCGCGATTTAAAATAATAGGATAATAATATATAAGGTTGAGCACTACGAAACTTAAATAATATAGAGAGAATTATGATAGATTTTGACCGATTTCCTTCTCCTTGTTATATCATGGAGGAAGAATTATTGAGAAAGAACCTCACGCTCATTCAAGAAGTAGCCGACCGGGCTGGTGTGGAGATCATACTGGCTTTCAAGGCTTTTGCCATGTGGCGCTCGTTTCCCATCTTTCGTGAGTACATAGCCCACTCCACGGCCAGTTCAGTGTATGAAGCCCGTTTGGCTTATGAAGAGTTTGGCAGTAAGGCTCATACCTATTCACCGGCCTATACGGAAGCCGACTTTCCGCTTATTATGCAGTGTAGCAGCCACATTACGTTTAATTCACTGAGCCAGTACCGACGTTTTTATCCGAAGGTAAAAGCCGCAGGAGGGGATATTTCATGCGGTATCCGCGTTAATCCGGAATATGCCGAGATAGAAACCGAACTTTATAACCCTTGTGCTCCCGGCACTCGTTTTGGAGTATTGGCTGAACAATTGCCTGACCGGTTGCCCGAAGGCATTGAAGGTTTTCATTGCCACAACCATTGCGAGTCTTCTTCCTATGCGTTGGAGCATAGTTTGACCCATCTGGAAGAGAAGTTTGCTCGTTGGTTCCCTCAATTGAAATGGTTGAATTTGGGGGGAGGACATTTGATGACTCGTAAGGATTATGATGTGGAGCATCTCATCCGGTTGTTGCAAGGCTTACGGGTGCGTTATCCTCATCTGCGCATCATATTGGAACCTGGTTCGGCCTTTGCTTGGCAAACGGGTGTCTTGACTTCCGAAGTGGTGGACATCGTCGAAAATAGAGGCATCAGCACGGCTATATTGAATGTCAGCTTTACTTGTCACATGCCCGATTGTCTGGAGATGCCCTATCAGCCGGTGGTGCGTGGAGCCGAGTTGGGCGAGCAAGGGCCTTATGTATATAGGTTGGGAGGAAATTCGTGCTTGAGCGGCGACTATATGGGTTATTGGAGTTTCGACCATGAACTGCAAATTGGTGAGCGGATAGTTTTTGAGGATATGATACATTACACTATAGTAAAGACGAATATGTTCAATGGAATTCACCATCCGGCCATCGGGATGTGGAGCCAAGCGGGGGAAGCCAAGATTTTTAAGGCTTTTTCATATGAAGATTATCGTGACCGAATGAGTTGAAAATCAAAAACATGTCTGTTGGACGAGTAACCTGATGCGATTTTTTTCGGGAAAAAAGTAAGATGAATGTTTGTAGGTTTCGAGAAAATATCTACCTTTGCAACCGCAATCGCGGAAATAGCTCAGTTGGTAGAGCACAACCTTGCCAAGGTTGGGGTCGCGAGTTCG
>CALUOT010000017.1 GCA_944322355.1 uncultured Bacteroides sp.
CGAGAGCACTTTCATGCCTGTGGCTTCTACTGCCTGCTTGAACTCCTGGGGCGTTTTGCCGTAGAATTTGCCTTCGTTGTAGTTAGCTGCTTCCACGCTGGTGTAGCCCATGTCTGCCAGTTGCTTCAATACAGTTTCCAGTTGATTGTTGTCTTGCAGCAAGTCTCTGGCTGAGTAGAGCTGTATGCACACTTCCTTCTTCACGGGTTGTGTAACTTCGGCGGAGGCTTGCCCGCCTGCCGACTTCGTGGTGCACGATGCCAACGGAAGGGCTAAGCCAAGAACTAATGTATAAAAAAGCTTCTTCATGAGGATTTCCTGTGACTGTTAGTCAAGAATCTTCACGCGGATGTTGCGGAACCAGATGTCGTCGCCATGGTCTTGCAGACCGATGTAACCTTCGTGGTTGTCGCCGCCGCAGTTGTTCAGCAACTCAAATGCCAAGGGCCATGCTTCTTGGCTGAATTTGCTTGCCTGGAGCATTTCTGTCCATTGCTTGGTCCAGAGGTGGTATTCCAGTACGTTCTGATCGTTCTGAGCGTGTACTACTGTGCCTTTGTAAACTAGGATTTTTGCCTTGTTCCATTCACCGAAGGGTTTTGCGTTCTGCGGTTTGGCAGGAATCATGTCATACAGAGAAGCAGCCTGGCGATTGTTGTCTTTGCCCAGTTTGGCATCCGGGTGGTTCTCGTTATCCAGCAACTGGTATTCGGGAGCGGAGATGTAGATAGGCTCCAATACTTCCTTGCCGTCCTTGTCCTTGGACATAACTTCCTGTGCCAGGTACAGGATACCGGAGTTACCGCCCTTGGAAATCTTCCACTCGATTTCCAGTTCAAAGTTCTTGAACTTGTGAGAGAAAATCAGGTCGCCGCCGTCGTCTACCTGGGCTTCGCCGCCTCCGCTGCCGTTGAACTTCAGGCAACCGTCTTCAATGACCCAGCGTGCAGGCACTTTATCTTTACCATAGCCGCGCCAGCCTTTGAGCGACTTGCCGTCGAAGATAACGTAGTAACCGTCTTTGTCTTTGGTAAACTCTTCCAAGTTGGCTTGGGGATTATTCAATACCCTGTATTCGGGTATCTTGTTTTCTGTTGTTTGGGTTTCTGCCGTTGCGGTTTCTGTTGCTTGTTGTTTCTTTTGGCCGCCTCCGCAGGCAACCAATGAACCTGCTGCCAAGCAGCAAGCCAACGAATAGATTACTTTTTTCATAATAGATGTGTGTTTTGTAATTGATATTATTGTTATTTAATGTTGTTGTTATCTTGGTATATCGGGCAACTTCCAGCCTTCGCGGTAATTGTGCTTGATAAGCTCGGCTGCGAATTGCTGTGCATTGACGGGGTCTGTCCAAGTCTTGTCGAACGTGGGGTGTCCGTTGTGAATTTGGAAACCGTCCTTGATGACTGTCTTTAGTGTTTCGTCCGGACCGATATTGGTGAAGCGCATATTGGCGCCGTCCCATTCCAGCGTCTTATTCAGACCTTGCAGACGGATGGCAAGTACGCCCATTACTACCATTTCGTTCATTGGACCTGCTTCCGAGAAGTCGGACTTACACGGTACGCGGTTCTCTTTACTTTCCTTACAGGCACGTACCCAATCCATTTCGTGTCCACCGTTCATGGCGTTGGGCACGCGACGGCATACCTTCGGCGCGTTGGGTACGCGACCGGAGAGCAACCACGGGTTCTGTCCGTAGCAGCCGCAAATCAGCGTATCCTTCGTCCCGTGGAAGATGGTCAGACCACCGCCGCTCTGCATCAGTTGCTTGCCTTCGGGGAAACCTTTCGGACGTTCGGGCATCATGCCGCCATCATACCAGTGTACTTCTACTTCGGGCATGGCTACCTTCGGCATATTTTCGCGTGCAGGGAATATCATCTTCACATGCTGTGCTTGTGGGGCGCAAGCGTTGAGCAGTAGTGTAGACGAACCTTCTACCTTGGTGGGGTATTTCAGCTTTAGCGCGCGGAAGGGTTGGTGCAGGATGTGGCAAGCCATATCGCCGAGGGCGCCTGTACCGTAGTCCCACCAGCCGCGCCAGTTCCATGGATGGTAGATTTCGTTGTACGGATTCAGCTTCGCAGGACCGGTGAACAAGTCCCAATTCAGTGTCTTGGGAATGCGGTCTTCTTTTTCGGGTACGTTCAAGCCTTGCGGCCAGATGGGGCGGTCGGTAGCGCATTCTACTTTGTATACGTCGCCGATTTCTCCGTTCCAAATCCATTCGCAAACCAAATCGGTGCCTTCGTCCGACGAACCTTGGTTACCCATCTGCGTAACTACGCCGGTAGAGGCAGCCAGCTTGGTGAGCAAGCGCGATTCGTAAACCGAGTGCGTCAACGGCTTTTGGCAGAATACGTGTTTGCCCATGGTCATGGCGTCGGCCGTGATGATGGCGTGCGTGTGGTCGGCGGTAGCGATGATGACGCCGTCGATGGACTTGCCCATTTCGTCGTACATCTTCCGGTAGTCCCAATACTTCTTGGCTTTGGGGAATTCGTCGAACACGCCTTTGGCATATCTCCAATCGACGTCACACAAGGCAACGATGTTTTCGGTATCTTTCACATGGTTGATGTTGGTGTGTCCCATGCCGCCGATACCAACGGCTGCGATGTTCAGTTTGTCTGTCGGAGGAATATGCCCGTGGCTTCTTCCTAAAATAGAACTCGGTGCAATAGTCAGTCCAGCGAGTGCCAGGCCACCAGTCTTGAGAAATTCTCTGCGTGTAAATTTAGACATGGTTATTAGATATTAAAAATGAACAATAATTTGATTTATATGATAAACATTTTGTTGTCGTTCAAGTAGCAGGCCGGAGCAGGCCGTACCCGTTCTTCATGTGCTTGCGCCGTTCCCTGATGGCTTCCAGCGTATCCAGGTTGCCTATGCAGGGCAGGGCATGCTGTGCGGCGTCTTCCAGAAACTTCCAGGCATATTGTGAGGCAATGGCAGAATCGCGCAGCCCGGGCAGGTGTGGGTCTCTTTCTCCCTTTTCCACTGACGTTGCCATCAGTTGGCAAAGGCGGTCTATGTTCTTGCCTCCGAAGGGATGCTCCAGCCGCACGGTCCGGTTTACCCCGTGCAGTTCTACCACGGCAGTCTTGAAGTCGTGCGTCATGCGCACGATACCTTTCGTGCCGATAATGTCCGTATAAGAGTTGTGTGTCTGGTCTTTAGAAAGTTGTCCGTAGACGAAGCCCTGGGTGATGTCAAACACCACGCCGTTCTCGAAGGTGCCGTGGCATTGCAGCCACCACGGGTCTTTGTAACTCCACATACGCAGGGCTTGTGCGTGCCAAGTGTGGTATTCGCTTCCGGCATACCAGCGTGCTATGTCCACATAGTGCATGCCGCAGTCATGGAAGGCTGGACCTTCGTACTCATGTCCTTCGCCTGGCGCCAGTCCCGGTGTCATGTGGCAGATGCGCAAGATGGCGAGCTCGCCTATTTCGCCTTCATCGATAAATTGTTTCATGGCTTGGTGGTACCACGAGTTGCGCAGGTAAAGGTTAACGGTAGAGAAGCAGTGGCTTTGTTCAGCCAGTTCCACGGTTTGCCATTCGCGTTCCAAGGTGTCTGCCACCGGTTTTTCGGCGATGAAGTGTTTGCCGTGGCGTACCGCTTTTTCGATTTGTTCCTTGCGCGAGTCTGCCAAGGCATACAAACCTACTACTTGCACTTGCGGGTCGTTAAATATCTCGTCTTCGTTGTCGGTAACTTGTGTGGATGCCGGCCATTGTTCACGGGCGCGCTTGCGTGCTTCCGGGTCCTTGTCGCAGATATAAACGACGTTCCACTGATCGCTTTTGCGCATTGCTTCCGCATGCATTTGCCCCATCCTTCCGTAACCAATAAGGGCAGCCTCTATTTTCATATTTCATCAAATGAGGAGGTTGGACGGAATAAACATACATCAGTCAGTGCATTCTTGCCATGTGGTAGAATGTTGAGTTTACATGGTAAATATTGTATCATAGTCTTTTTATGTTTGTTGTGTAACAAATATAGGCCTTAAGTAGGAAAAAAAGCAATTTTGTGTGCTAAAAAAACGAAAAGAAGCAAAGAATCCGGCAAATGACGGATTTTCTTCGTTTTTCTACGCCAGATACAGATACCCAATTGAAAAGTAATCCAAAAACTTTCTATATCTGCTTCCCGATTCTTAATATTGACCTTATTTTTCCGTATTTTTGCACCCTAAACGGATAGAATCATGAAGATACGAGATATTGATTTGGGAGAACGCCCTGTGCTATTGGCTCCCATGGAGGACGTTACCGACCCGGCTTTCCGCCTGCTATGCAAGCATTTTGGTGCCAATATGGTATACACCGAATTCGTTTCGGCCGATGCCTTGATACGCGCTGTCAGCAAGACGGAACAGAAACTCGCCATTGCCGACGAGGAACGTCCCGTGGCCATCCAGATATATGGACGGGACACGGCCACGATGGTGGAAGCCGCCCGTATCGTGGAGCAGGCCCGGCCCGATGTGCTCGACCTGAACTTCGGCTGTCCCGTGAAGCGCGTGGCAGGCAAGGGAGCCGGTGCCGGTATGCTGCGGAATGTACCGCTGATGCTGGATATCACCCGCGCCGTGGTGGATGCCGTACAGATTCCCGTCACGGTGAAAACACGCCTGGGCTGGGATGCTGAAAACAAAATCATCCCCACCCTGGCCGAACAACTACAGGACTGTGGCATCGCTGCCTTGACCATTCACGGCCGGACCCGCGCGCAAATGTACACCGGCGAAGCTGACTGGACCCTCATCGGCGAGGTGAAGCGCAATCCACGCATTACGATTCCCATCATCGGCAACGGCGACATCACCACCCCCCAGCGAGCCCGCGAATGCTTCGATCTCTACGGCGTGGATGCCGTTATGGTGGGGCGGGCCAGCTTCGGACGGCCTTGGATATTCCGCGAGATACGCCATTACCTCGACACGGGCCGACCGCTGCCTCCGCTCGCTCCGGCGTGGTGCCTGGACGTACTGCGCCGACAGGTGGATGACAGCATCCGGTTGCTGGACGAGCGACGCGGCATCCTGCACGTACGCCGGCACTTAGCGGCCAGTCCGCTCTTCAAAGGCATCCCCCACTTCCGCGAGACACGCATCGCCATGCTGCGGGCCGAAACGCGGGAAGAGTTGTTCCGAATCCTGGACAAAATAGGGCGGGAGTACCTGCTTCCGGCGTCCGATGTCACATCAAACGCCGTTTCATCTTAACCCCTTCCAGAAGGCATCCGGGGCCGATTTTGGCTGAATCCGGACGATTCGGGAACGAAGAGTATATACATCGAAAAGAATTGACATAATATAAATAATTACAGCTTTATGATGAACCGATTACTTACCCTCTGCGCCGCGCTGGTTTGGGTTTTGACAGCCGACGCATCGTCCCCCGCTCCGCAGGCCGGGCAGGACACACAGCCGGAACCTGTACGCAGCCAATGGACGGGCTGCCGCGTAGCTTTCCTGGGCGACTCCATCACCGACAGCGTGCATGTGGGCACGGAGCGTTGTTACTGGGAATTTCTGGCCGACTTCATGGGCCTGCGCCCCTTGTGCTACGGCATCAACGGCAACCGGATGAACGGCATTCTGCGGCAAGCCGAACGCCTCTTGAAAGACCATGGACAGGAAGTGGAAGCCATCCTCATCTTTGCCGGAACGAACGATTACAACGGTTCCGTCCCTTTGGGCGAATGGTATCGGACGACGCAACGCGATGTACCGCTGGCCAACGGCAAGACCGGCACTCGGCCTTATCGCCTGCCCGACATGAACCCCGATACCTTCCGAGGACGCATCAACCGGCTGATGGACTTCCTGAAGACGAACTATCCAACTAAGCAAATCATCCTGCTGACGCCGCTGCATCGGGGCTTCGCCCGGTTCAGCGCCCAAAATGTGCAGCCCGAAGAGGCTTCCCCCAACGGGCTGGGTCTGTATGTCGATGCGTATGTGAATGCCGTGAAGGAGGCGGGCAACGTATGGGCTGTCCCCGTGATTGACTTGAATGCGCTGAGCGGTCTATATCCGATGAACGACAGCCACACGCGCTACTTCCATCGGGCCGACACGGATCGGCTGCATCCCAACACCGCCGGACACCGCCGCATGGCTCTGACGTTGATGTATCAGCTGATGGCTCTACCGGCTCGATTTTGATAATGGCTTATAACTTGTAGCTCGTCACTTGTCACTGAATATCATTCCCCGTTGATGACGATTTTCTTCGCGTCCGTCCAGTGTTCGGCCTGGGCATCGTGCGAAACGAGCACCACGGCACACGAAGTGCGAAGTTCGTCCAGTAGCCGGTAGAGGCCGGAGCGGGAGGTACGATCCAGGTAGGTGTCGGGTTCGTCCAGCAGCAGGACTTCGGGTTCGCCCACCAAGGCACGTCCCAACAGGGCACGTTGCAACTGGCCACCGCTGAGGGTACCGATGGGGGCAGACTCCCGTCCTTCGAGACCCATGCGGCGGATAACGTCCTGCACCCGGCCACGCTCATCGGCAGTGAGACGTCGCCACAGGGGACGGACACCTGCCAGGCCACTGCTCACCAGGCCGGAAACGGTAAGGGGAAAACGGCGGTCGATGGCGGCATACTGGGGCAGATAGCCTATAACAGGTGGACGGCCGGCCGAAGCGGGACGACAGGAACAACGAATGATACTGCCCGAGGTGGGAGACACCAGGCCGAGCATAGCCTTGAGCAGGGTAGTTTTCCCACTGCCATTGGGGCCGACCAAGAGCACGAGGTCGCCGGGACATACCGAGAGGTTGACGTCGCGCAACACCGGATGTCCATCGTAGGCCACGCTGAGGTGACAGACTTCTATTAGCGCATGATTCTTCATGATTCGTTCTTCATTTAACCAACTCTTCTGCTACCCGAAGCATCTCTGCCGGCCAATCGTAGGCCAGGGGATTGATAGAAACGACACGGGCACCGGTCTGTCGGGCCACCATCTCAGCATGACGGCGGTCGAATTCGGGCTGGACAAACACGACACGGGCACCGGTACTACGGGACTCCTCAATGAGCCGGGATAACCGGGCAGGTGAGGGTTCTTTACCTCCTTCCTCGATGGGCAGCTGGAGCAGACCGTAGTCGCGGGCAAAGTATGTGAGGGAAGGATGGTAGATGAGGAAGGAACGGGAAGCGCCGGGACGGGACAGAAGCGAACGGCATAAGCTGTCGGTGCGATTGATGACAGTAAGCAGGCTGTCGTAACGGCTCCGGTAGAGGTCGGCCTGTGAGGAGTCGAGACTGACGAGAGCACGAAAGACGTTGGCGGCCAGGATACGGGCATTGGCTGTCGAGGTCCAGACGTGAGGCTCGGGGCCGGTGTGAGTATGGCCGGTGTGAGCGTCATGATCTTCGGTCTCGGGCGAAAGGAGGTAATCGACGCCGTGGCCGGTGTCAAACACACGGAGGTGGGGAGCAGCGGTTTGTAAGCGGTCTGTCCAAGTTTGTTCAAAGCCAAGAAAACCAACGCGCAGATAGGCCCGGCTGTGGGAGAAGTCGACCAACTGGGCGGGTGTGGGGTCGTAAGTTTCGGGGCTGGCACCACGCGGCACCAGGCTGACCACTTCGAATTGTTCGCCGGTGATGGCTTGTGTGAAGTAGCGCAGGGGTTCGATGGTGACCGTAATCAGGGGTTTGGTTGCTTCTGAAGAGGCATGTCCGTTGCCTTTCGACCCGCATGCGGCAAGCAGCGGGAGGAGGCAGCATAATAAATGAAGAATGAGGAATGAGGAATGGCCGCTGTGTGGCGAATGAATGGTTATTTTTTCGTTTTTCATTTTCCGTTCTTTATTAATTCTATATTTAAAACAGTTCTTCATTTCTAATCCTTCCTGTGAATCGGGAACTGAGATGATGTTGTCGTATTTAAAGATTGGGTGCAAAAATAGCAATAAATCGGAAGGAATTCTAACTTAGAAGAAAAAGTTTTCATACCCTGTTTAGAATACATTCTGGGGCGGTTCTGGAAGGTTGCAAACATAGAAGCCGAATGTTGCAAACATTAGCCCCTTAGGTTGCAAACATTCGGGCCTTAGGTTTGCAACCTTCTTGGAGGGTAGTTTTACTTATGAAGCAAATGTCATGATTTTAGAAAGACTTATCGCTTGTCACTGAATCTAATTTGTTTCCCCGGAGCATTTCCCGTTTCCCCCCGGGCGGACCGGGCAGGCGCTCGACGGTGAAACCGACCTCTTGTAGGGTACGGCGGACTACTCCTTTGGCACAATAGGTCGTGAGGCAACCGCCGGGGGAGAGTAGGCGGTAGAGGTGGGCAAAGACGGAGGCTGTCCACAGTTCGGGTTGCTTCTCGGGGGCAAAGGCGTCGAAATAAACGACATCGAATGCATCGGAAGGGGCTGTGGGAAGCCACGAGAGCAAGTTGACGTGCAGTTTCCGGAAGCCAAACTGGAGGTCAATAAAGTTTTCCGCTGCATCCCAAGGGGCCTCGTGCAGCGCACGAAACAGGGGATGGTTGCTGTAGCCCAAGGGCTGCACCTCGTCCCAGGTCAGGGGATGAAGTTCGACGGCGGTATAATGTAACGTGCGTCCGGTGCAACGGGCCGTACACAGACTGAGCCAAGCGTTGAGGCCGGTACCCAGTCCGACTTCGAGCACACGCGGTTCAGTAGCCCGGGAGGCTTCCAGCGCCATGCGGATGTAGGTGTGCTCTGCTTCCGTCCGAGCTCCTTTGACAGAGTGATAATGTTCGTTCAGGGAAGGTACGAACAAGGTGGCGCTTCCGTCGGCTGTAGGTTCAAGGATATGCATATCAGTCTACCAGGAATGAAGGATGAGCCATAGGATGGCGGCATAGCGGGCCAGTTTGCCCAGCCCCATGGCCAGCACAGTGAGGGGAACGTTGCTCCGCAGGAATCCTAACGCTACGGCAATGGCTTCCCCCACCACAGGCAGGAAGGCGAAGAAGGCCATCCAGGCACCTTTTCCCCGGAGGAACTGCTGCAACCGCTCCACCTTGGCAGGCTCTACCCGGAGATACTTTTCAATCCATTCTGTCCGCCCCAGACGTCCCAGGTAATAGCACGTCATGCCGCCCACGGTATTGCCCAGAGCTGCCGAAAGCAGAGCGCCTGCCGGATGCAGACCGGCCAGTACTAGCGCGGCCAACACCACTTCCGAACTGAAAGGTAGCACACTTCCTGCCAGTAAGGCTGAAAGGAAGATGCCTGTATAACCCCAGTCCATCAGTATCTGCGTGAATGATTCCATCATAGGCTCAATTTCCTGTCATAAAAAGTCCAAACAATACCCATACACCTACCAGTGACACCACGAAGAAAGCATTTGACTGTCGGCTGTGGGTCAGTGCAAAAAAGTGGCCGCACAAGATGCAGACGGGAATCAAACACAAGGGGAGCCAATCGACCACCAATGAAGGCGACAAGGCTGTCAGCACCCACAAACCAATGCCTAACAAGATCGTGAAGTGCAAACAGGCGCGGGTGCGCAGTTTGTCTTCGTGAGCAGCTATTAAACCGTGCAGGCTTCCCACGATGAACCACACCAGCAGGCACGCGACCATGATGCCTATATTCATTTCCATTTGCCAAGGAGAAACTCCCAGACTGCGAATCGCTTCGATGAACGGTGCCTGCCACAAATCCATCCGGTCGTGCCAATAGGCGTGACCGAAAAGCAGCCAGTAGGGTAACAATCCTCCTAACCATGAAGCGAGGAAACTACGCCAATGGAGTGACCGGAAGCTATAAGCACCTACCCAAAAAACGGGAGCAATCCACAGTAACGAAGGAAAAAACAAGCCTGCCGCACCCAGAAAGACAAACGAATGAAACAACCAGGCAGCTGCCTGCTCGCTCTGGTAACTGCGGAACAGAAAGTATAAGGAAGGCAACAGGAAAGCGGCCGCACACTGTCCCATGGAAAGTCCGTGCAGCGCCGGACACACCGACACGAACAGGAAATAAAGTGAAGTCTGTACCGAAGCCCTCACCCGGATCAGTCCGAACCGGTTGTTCAGTCCCACCAGGAAATAGCCTATTCCCCCGTAGAGTATGTAGCTGCACAGCTTGTCTATCCATGTCCCGAACGGATAGCCGGCGGTCATGGCTTGCCACAACGGATACGTCGTCTCACGAACAGAACTATCGGGTGTCCACCATCCTGCCGCCAGCCACATACAAGTGGACAGCACGACGACGACGGGCAACGTAATACGTCCCAGCATCAACTGGTTCTGTAGCCGCAGGATTGCCATCAACTTGTCTGTTTACAAGTCAAATCCGATATCCCGGCGGAAGTATTTGCCTTCAAAGCACAGCATATCCGCCACGCGGTAGCTTTTCGCCAACGCCTCTTCCTTGGTGTCGCCGTAGGAGCAGACCGCGATGACACGCCCGCCGTTGGTCACGATACGGCCGTCCTTCACCGCGGTGCCGGCATGGAACAGCACGCTGTCCGTGGCTTCGGCCAGGTTGAAGCCCGTTATGGGGAACCCCTTCTCGTACTTGCCCGGATAACCGCCGCTTACCAGCATGACGCAAGCCGCCGTGCGGGGGTCGAGTATCATCGTGCGGCGGTGCAGGTCTTCCCGGCAAACACCTTCCAGCAAGTCCACTAAGTCCGATTGCAGGCGCAGCATCACGCTTTCCGTCTCAGGGTCGCCCATGCGGACGTTGTATTCGATGACCATCGGGTCGCCCGCCACGTTCATCAGGCCCAAGAAGATGAAGCCTTTGTAGACAATCTCCTCCTCACGCAGCCCCCGGATGGTAGGCTCGATGATGCGTTCGCGCACCTTCCGCATGAATTCGTCGTCGGCAAAGGGGACGGGCGTCACGCTGCCCATGCCTCCGGTGTTCAAGCCGGTATCGCCTTCGCCGACGCGCTTGTAATCCTTCGCCACGGGCAGAACCTTGTAGTGCTCGCCGTCGGTCAGCACGAAGACACTGCATTCGATGCCGCTCAAGTATTCCTCTATCACCACCGTGGCCGAGGCCTGGCCGAACATGCCGCCCAGCATCTCCCGCAACTCCCGCTTGGCTTCGTCCAACGTAGGCAGGATGAGCACGCCCTTGCCGGCGCAAAGGCCGTCGGCTTTCAGCACATAAGGCGCTTGCAGCGTCTCGAGGAAGGCCAGTCCCTCGTCCAGCGTCTCGGCGCTGACACTCAGGTGACGGGCTGTGGGGATGCCGTGGCGCAGCATGAATTCCTTGGCGAACTCCTTGCTGCCTTCCAACCGGGCGCCGTTGGCCGAGGGGCCGATGACAGCGATGTGACGGGTGGCGATGTCGTTCCGGAACTCATCATAGATGCCCCGCACCAACGGGTCTTCCGGACCTACCACAATCATGTCGATGCTGCGCTCCAAGGCAAACACCTTCAGCGCGGCGAAGTCCGTTGCCGGGATGTCCACGTTCTCGCCCGCCTGCGCCGTGCCGGCGTTTCCGGGGGCGATGTAAAGTTTGTCCACACGGGGACTTTGGGCTATCTTCCATGCCAAGGCATGTTCGCGGCCGCCCGAGCCTAAGAGTAAGATATTCATAACGTTTCGTATAAAAATTGGATATAAATAATCTCCTGACGGATACAGCGTGCGAAGATACGAATAATAAGGCGAAAAGCCTTGCGAATATGGAAACTTTTCCTATCTTTGTCCCGCAACAATCATCTGATAACCACTAAAACACAAAGCGATATGGAAGCAACCGAAAGAACCCGGCTCCCCCGACCCGCATCAAGAAAGTTTAACTTCTCCAAGTCCCTCACCGCCATCCTCCTCTCGGCAGCCTGCTGCCTCGGCGGTACCACCCTGCTCACCTCCTGCAACGAGGAGTATGACGACACCGCCCTGACCACCATCACCCTGCCAGAAACACTGAAAAGCATCGAAGGGCGCGCATTCTCTCAATGCGACGCCCTGGCCGAAATCACCCTGCCGGAGGGACTGGAAAGCATCGGGAACACGGCATTCACCGGCTGCGACGCCCTGGCCACCGTCACCCTGCCGAAAACACTGAAAAGCATCGAGAGCAATGCATTCTGGAGCTGCACCGCCTTGACCACCGTCACCTGCCTGGCTGAAACACCGCCCACGCTGGGTTCAGATGCCTTCCTGTCCTGCAACGCCCTCGCCAACATTTATGTCCCCGCCGCGTCGGTAGGCACCTACCAGGGAGCAACGAACTGGAGCGCGTACTCAGGCATCATCCAGGCCAAATAAAGAGAGAACCATTCTCTGTTAGAAGAGAGAAACGTTCTCTGTTAGAAGGGAGAAACGTTCTCTGTTAGAAGGGAGAAGCGTTCTCTGTTAGAAGAGAGAAGCGTTCTCTGTTAGAAGGGAGAAGCGTTCTCTGTTAGAAGAGAGAAACAAAACAGATTTATTAACTTCTAAAAAAATACGATTATGGCAAAAGAACCTACCCAGAAAGCGAAACTGGCCCTGAAGGCCATCCCCCACACCATCACTAAGGACGTGAAGGACGACTATTACCTCACCACGAGGATTCAGAAAAGCCTGACGATGGACGACCTGGCCGCCGAAGTGGCCGCCCTCAGCACCCGCCAGGAAGACCCCGAAGACATCGCCCGCACAGGCAACGCCCTGCTGCGCCGCCTGATGTGGTACCTCTCGTCGGGCTACAGCATCAGCACCGAGATGGGGCACTTCCGCGTCACGGTCAAGGGCATTCTCAGAGAACAGGAATTGGTGGACGCGCCGGACCGCTCGCGCATCACGCTCGGCGTCAGCTACGCCATGAGCGACGCCATGCGCCAGGCCTTGGACGATGCCGAACTGGACATCGAGATACAGAAGGCCACCGTGGGCCCGCAACTCTACTCCGTGGTGAGCGGCCACGACGCCGACCATCCCGATGCCGTGACCCGTGGCGAGAGCGTGCCCGTCAGCGCCGGAGAGCTGTGCGTCATCAAGGGCAAGAACATCAAGGTGGGCGGCACGGGCGAGGACATCGGCGTGACGCTGCGCCGCGTGGACGACTCGTCGGGCACGACGGTCTTCATCCCCGCCTCGCGCCTCTCGCCCAACACCAACACACGCGTGGGCTTCGTGATGCCCGCCTCGGCGCCCGACCAGTCGGAGTGGGAAGTGACCCTCTGCACGCAGCTGGGCAGCAACGGCCAGACGCTGCTCAAGGAGGCGCGCACGTCCGTCATGCCCGACACATTCTTCGTAGGCCAGACATCGACCCCCACCACGCCCGGCGGCTCCGACGACGGCGAGGACAGCGGCGACGGCCCCGGTGACGACCAGACGGAAGACCCGTTGGCATAAAATTAAATGAAGAATGAAGAACGAAGAACTCTTTTAAATGAAGAACTAATAATGAAGAATGAAGAATTACCATGCGGCGTGAGATTCTTCATTTCGCCGCGCAGCGGCTATTCTTCATTCTTCATTCTTCATTCTTAATTTTTACAGGTGGTCCTCGAAGTAGCGGGTGATCTTCTCGTGCAGGTGCACGCGGTCACGTCCCAGGACGTTGTGCTTGTGGCAGGGGTAGATGAAGAGGTCGGGATAAGTGCGGGCGTCTACGCAGGCCTTGATGAACGACAGGGTGTGCTGGGGCACGCAGGTGTCGTCGTGGTCGTCGTGGATGATAAGCAAGTGTCCCTTCAGGTTGCCCGCATACTGCTTCAGGTCGCACTGACGGTACCCTTCGGGGTTCTGCTCGGGCGTGTCCATGTAGCGCTCGCCGTACATCACTTCGTAATACTTCCAGTCGATGACCGGTCCTCCGGCCACGCCCACCTTGAACACGTCGGGGTAGCGCAGCATCAGGGCGGTGGTCATGTGTCCGCCGAAGCTCCATCCATGCACGCCGATGCGCTGTGCGTCCACGTAGGGCAGGGTCTTGAGGTATTCGATGCCCTTCACCTGGTCCTTGCCCTCCTCGATGCCCAGGTGGCGGAAGGTGCAGTTCTCGAACTCCAGTCCGCGGTTGGAGCTGCCCCGGTTGTCGAGGGTGAACATGATGTAGCCTCGGTTGGCCATGTAGAGGTCCCATCCGCGTGCGGCGTACAGGTAGTTGGCGGTGAGCATCTGCGCGTGGGGCCCGCCGTAGACGTAGACGATGACGGGGTATTTCTTCGTGGGGTCGAAGTCACGGGGCTTCAGCATGCGCCAGTAGAGGTCGGTCTTGCCGTCGGCTGCCTTCAGCGTGCCGGTCTCCACGGTGGGCATCACCAGTCCCTTGAAGGGGTCTTCGGCCGTGAGCAGGTGTGCGGTCTCCTTGCCGGTGGCGGTAGCGCGGATGTCGATGCTGCGGGGCACGTCGGGGGCCGACCAGTTGTCTATCACGTAGGTGCCCGATGCGGAGAGCTGTGCGTAGTGTACGCCCTGCCCGTTGTCCACCGGGGTGAGCCGTCCGTCCTTGACGCGCACCTTATACAGATTGCTTTGCAGGGGCGACTCCTTGGTGGCGGCGATGATGACTTCCTTCTTCTTGGCGTTGAAGCCGAGGATGCCCTGCACGAGCCAGGGGCCCGAAGTGAGCTGCCGTACCTCTACGGATTGGTCCGTGCTCATCAGGTAGAGGTGGTTGTATCCGTCGCGCTGGCTCTGGTAGATGAACTTCGTGTCGTCCCAGGGCAGGAAGGTGACGGGCTGCTGCGGCTCCACGTACTTGGGGTGTTCCTCTTCGTAGAGCACCTGCAGGAGCTTGCCTGTCTGTGCGTCGTACTGGCAGAGTTTGGCGTGGTTCTGGTCGCGGTTCACCTCGATGAGGAAGAGGCTGCGTTCGTCCGGCGCCCAGCTGATGTTGGTGAAGTAGCGGTCGGTGGGGTCGCCTGTCTCTAAGTAGAGGGTCTTGCCTGTGGCGGGGCTGTAGATGCCCACCTGCACCTTGTGGCTGGTCATGCCTGCCATGGGGTAGCGCACGGGGTTCACCTCGCCGATGCGTGCCGTGACGTCCACCAGCGGATATTCGGTCACCATCGACTCGTCCATGCGGTAGAAGGCGAGCAGTGTTCCCTTTGAACTCCAGAAGGTACCCTTCGAAATGCCGAACTCGTTGCGGTGCACGCTCTGTCCGCAGACGATGCCTTCGGGCTCGTCGGTCACCCGTTTCCCGTTGACGTAGAGGTTATTCTTCACCGTGTAGGCCAGGTTCAGGCTTTCCGTATTCAGGTCGTAGTTGGCGGCGGGTTCCTTGGGCAGGTCGTCGCGTGTGGTCACTTGTCCGGTCTCCCAGTTGTAGACGGCATACTTCTGGCTGACGGGCAGCAGCATCTCCGTCCTGTCGGCCCAAGGAGTGCGCACGTTGTAGAAGTGCGACAGCTTGGGAACGCCGGCTTGCTCTAAGGCCCGGTTCACGGCCTCGCGGGTGACGAGCAGCGTCTCCCGTCCGTTCTTGGGGTTGAGTACAAAGAGGGAGTCAATCTCCGGCTTGATGCACTGGTCGCCCCACCATTGCAGTCCGTAGAGATTCTCGGTGTAGCGGTAGGTTTCGCCTCCGGGAATGAGGTCTTCCAGCGTAGGCATCTTCAAGGATGATGGGTCTTGTGCCATGGTGTTCATCGGGTATAAGGCGGCGGTTGCCAAGAGTGTGGCAAGCAGGCCGCGGGTCAGTTTCTTCATCATACTATTTATTCTTATCGTTATTGTCTTTGATCTTAAAGCCTTCTACCACTGTACGGTTCAGCGGTGTCTGGCGTACTTGTATGGCGGCGCTTAGCTTGGCAAAGGCGGAGAAGAGTTCATCGAATTGCTTTTCATAACTGTCTCTGTCCGATGATATGTCTTCTTCGAGATATTCGATCCGCTTCCTTAGTTCGTCCAATTCCTGTTTCGGCGTATGCGTCAATAAATACTGCCTCATACGGACGAATGCCCGCATGATGTTGATGTTGACCTGTATGGCTTGCGGGCTCCTTAATACACCGGAAAGCATGGCTACGCCTTGTTCGGTGAAGGCGAAAGGGGCATAACGTGTACCACCTTGGTTTGAGGTGCCATTTTGGCACCTCATACTGTCTATCAATAGTTTAGCCTCAGAATTGGATAACTGAAACATGAAATCCTCCGGGAAACGTTCGATGTTACGTTTCACTGCACGGTTCAGATTTTTAGTTTCTACTCCGTACATCTCCGCCAAATCAAAGTCCAGCATCACACGCCGGCCTCTGATTTCATATATCTTGTTTTCTATTATGGTAAGTTCGTCCATGCTGCTGCCTGTTTATTCTCCTTTCTTCTCTCCCCGTTCGCGTGCCTCACGCCGTTTGCGTTCCGGATACGACTCGCCCGACCGGGGACGGCGTTCTTCGCGACGGGGACGGTCGCCATACGAGGGGCGTTCCTCACGTCTGGGGCGGTCATCCCGACGCGGACGGTCATCAAAACGGGGCCTGCGGTCATCGCTCCGGAAGGGACGGCGCTCGTCACGGTCGCCGGGTCTGGACTCGCGGCGCGGCCTGCGGTCATCGTCCCGGCGGCGTTCTTCGCGCTTGTCCAGCCGTCCGCCCTCACGGCGGAAGTCGGGATACTTGCCGTCGAATATCTCGTATTCGCGCAGCTCGCAAGGCAGGGCACCGTTGAGCAAGGGGATGCGGACGGTGGCCTTCAGGCCTATCTGGTCGAAACACTCGTCCCGGTAAGACAATATCCACGCCGTGCCGCCCGTGAAGGCATGCTTCAGCCGTTCGCCTATCATCTCGTACAGCCCCAGAAGATCGTCCGACGAGATGCGTTCGCCATAGGGCGGGTTGGTGATGAGGATGCTTTTCTCCCGTGGTTGGGTGAACTGCTGGAAGGGCTGCAACTTCAGCTCCACGTCCTTGCTGACGCCCGCCGCCTTGAGGTTGCGGGTAGCTATTTCGATGGCGCGGGGATTGTTGTCGTAGGCGTATATCTTGTGGTTGAAGTCACGCTCTCGGCTGTCGTCGTTGTAGATGCGCTCCAGGAGGTCGGCGTCGAAGTCGGGCCACTGCTCGAAAGCATAGGACTGGCGGAAGACACCGGGCGCGATGTTGCGGGCGATGAGAGCCGCCTCAACGGGGATGGTGCCCGAGCCGCACATGGGGTCTATCAGGTCGCACCCGCCGTTCCAACCCGTCATGAGGATGATACCGGCGGCCAGCACTTCGTTGAGTGGCGCTTCCACGGCTTCCTGGCGGTATCCCCGGCGGTGGAGCGACTCGCCGCTGCTGTCCAAAGACAAGGTACAGGAGGTCTCGGCGATATGGATGTTGAGTTGCACGTCGGGCTTGGTGAGGCTCACACTGGGTCGTCGGCCTGTCCGCTCGCGGAAGTAGTCGGCGATGGCGTCCTTCACGCGGTAGGCCACGAACTTGCTGTGGCGGAACTCTTCGCTGAACACCACGGCATCCACCGCAAAGGTCTTGTCCGCAGGCAGGTAGTCTTCCCAACGGATGGCCTTGACTTGCTCGTACACCTCGTCGGCTGTCTGTGCCGTGAAGTGCTTGATGGGTTTGAGGATGCGCAGGGCGGTGCGCAGGCTGAAGTTGGCGCGGTACATCATCTCCTTGTCGCCTTTGAAGGACACCATGCGGCGGCCTATCTCGATATCGTCCGCACCGAGGGCGGTCAGTTCCTGTGCCAATACTTCTTCCAGGCCTTGGAAGGTCTTGGCGATTAATTCGAAGGGTTGTTCGTTCATTGGGTTATTTCTTGGCTTTTGTTTGTACGATTCTTGCTCCGGCGGGTACGTCTTCCGTCACCCAGATGTTGCCGCCCACCGTGGCTCCGCGGCCGATAGTGATGCGGCCCAGGATGGTAGCGTTACTGTAGACTATCACGTCGTCCTCCAATATCGGATGGCGGGGGATGCCTTTCACGGGATTGCCGTCGGCGTCGAGGGGGAAGCTCTTGGCACCCAGCGTCACGCCCTGGTACAGCTTCACGTGGCTGCCGATGATGCACGTCTCGCCGATGACTACGCCCGTGCCGTGGTCGATGGTGAAGTGCGTGCCTATCTGTGCGCCGGGATGGATGTCGATGCCCGTCTCGCTGTGCGCCATCTCGGTGATGATGCGCGGGATGAGGGGTACGCCCAGCTCTAACAGCCGGTGAGCCATGCGATAGTTACTGATGGCCCGAATGGCAGGATAGCAACTGATGACCTCACCGTAGCTCTTCGCCGCGGGGTCGCCGTTGTAGGCCGCCTCCACATCCGTGGCAAGCGTCTGCCGCAGGAGGGGCAGTCCGCCGATGAAGACGCCGGCCGCCTCCTCGGCTTTCTCGCGCAAGCGGCAGAGGTCCTCGCCTGTGTCCTCGAAGCAGAGGCCGGCGAGCAGTTGTTCGGTCAGCACCTCGTACAGCTCCTCCACTTGTACGCCCGTGTGGTACTGCAGGGTGCGGCTGCTGACGTTCGACAGGCCGAAGTAACCGGGGAAGACAATGCTGCGCGTCAGCTCCACCGCCCGGCGCAGCGCCTTGCCCGATGGCAGGGGATCGCCGTCCCGATGACGGTGCAGCAACCCCTGATAGGAAGCCGGACAAGACAGCGCATCCACCGCTTCCTTCAGAATATCGGTATAGTTTGCAGGACTCATATATTGATATATAGGTGTAAAACGGGGGCAAAGATAAGGAAAATAGTTGAGAAACTACAGCTCGCTCGGCCGGTTTCCGAAGCTGCGGGCCGTGATTTCTGCCGCCTCTACCCGCCAGACACGTACGCCCCGCACAGCCACATCGCTCATGCGCAGTTCCTCCCGCGTGAAGTGGCGCATGAGCAGCATGAGCGCGCGGCGTTTCTCATCGGGGTCGGTGATGGCAGAAACCTTTCCCCGCACAATCACGCTGCGGCTCTTCATGCTGTATGAGCAGGCCATCTCGCGGTGCATCCACACCAGTTCGGCCCCGTCGCAGAAAGTGAGGCACGCCACAGGTTCCGCCTCCAGCAGCTCCACTTTCTTTCCCTCATTACCACTATGCAAATAGACATGATCACCCTCCCGGGCAAAGTTCATGGGCAGGACGTAGGGCAGTCCCTCCCCGTCCGTGAGGCCCAACATGCAGTAGGGACAGCGGTCGATGATGTCGTCTATCACCGCCCGGTCAGTAATTTGGATCGTTTTCATTCTTCACTTTCATTAAGTTTCTGTTGTTGTTCCTGTTGCCAGCGACGATACGAAGCAATGTCGGCAAACTGGATGCCATCGGCAGTCAGTCCGTCCAGCTCGTACGATACCAGACGTGCCACCTCCCGCTGCAACTTGCGCGAGGGATGGAACACGATGCGGGGACGGCGGATGAGGTGATAGTTGAAATCCTCCGGTTCGTCCACGCCCTCGCTACCGAACTCGATGCGGAACGAACCCAGTTCGCCCAGCTCGACATTGAACCCGCGTGCCAACAACCATGGTAGGCGGTCGCCCACGATTTCCAGCCCCATCCCCAGCTCGAAGGGCGACAGGGTGGTGTGTTGCGTCACCTGCCGGCAGAACTGTCTGCTCGACATCCGAGCCGTCGAAGCCGGTTCCGCATACCAGCGTCCGTCCTTCTCCCGGTTCAGTCGGTTCTTTTTCCTCGATAAGCGATACTTTGCCATCCGTCTTTACATGCTACGTTTGTCACTATGTATAGGGTAGAACGATGTACATCCTTCCCATCCGCAGATGTACATCGTTGCTATCAACTGATGTACATCTTTAGGTCAGAACGATGTACGTTGTTCTATCGACAAAGATAGGGTTTTCCGTCGAAATATGCAAGGGAAAAGGCCGATTCGTCATCGGTTTCTGCCGATTGGGGAGCAAAGTTCGTCGGCAGAAGGCAGATTTCGGTCTATTTCGTAGGTCGATACGGAGAAATCAGCCTATATTTGAGGCTTCAAAAGAAGGAGGTCGATATGCTGAGGCAAGTGAGGCCGCAGGATGTGGCGGCGATTACGGAGATATATAATGTGTACGTGGAGCAGACGACGGTGACGTTCGAGACGGCGCCGCTGTCGGTCGAGGAGATGGAGCGGCGCGTGCGGACCATCTCGTGGGAGCATCCCTTCCTGGTGTGGGAGGAGGCGGGCACGGTGGTGGGCTACTGCTACGCGCACCGCTGGAGGGAGCGCGAGGCGTACAGTGGGACGTGGGAGACGACGGTGTACCTCGCCCCTCGCCAACGGGGTCGCGGGCTGGGCCGGAGGCTGATGGAGGCGTTGGTGGAGGAGTGCCGGGGCCGGGGGGTGCATGCGCTGGTGGCGTGCATCACGGCGGACAACGGGGCGAGCATCGAGCTTCACCGTCGGTTGGGTTTCCGCGAGGTGTCGCGCTTCGTGGAGGTGGGTCGGAAGTTCGGCCGCTGGCTGGATGTGGTGGACTATGAGCTCATCCTATAAATGAAGAATGAAGAACGAAGAATGAAGAATCGGGCTACGCTGTGCAGTGCGCGTACCCACGCCGCATGGCCATTCTTCATTCTTCGTTCTTCATTCTTCATTATCTAAGCAAGTGCGAAGTCCAGCTGTTTCTTCTCCAGGTTGGCGTGCGCCACGCGCACGGTGAGAGGGTCGCCCAGGCTGTAGACGTGTCCGTGTCGACGTCCGCGCAGGCAGTAGTTCTTCTCATCGAACTCGTAGTAGTCGCCGTCGAGGTCGCGTATGGGCACCATTCCCTCGCACTTGTTCTCGTTCAGTTCGACGTAGACGCCCCATTCGGTGACGCCGCTGATGACTCCGTCGAACGTTTGCCCCACGTGTGCGGCCATGAACTCCACTTGCTTGTACTTCACCGAGGCGCGTTCGGCACTGGCGGCCAGTTGCTCCATGGCGCTGCAGTGGTCGCACAGGTCTTCGTACTTCTTCTCGGAGACGGAGCGTCCTCCTTCGTCGATGTACTTGGTGAGCAGTCGGTGTACCATCATGTCGGGATAGCGGCGGATGGGCGAGGTGAAGTGGGTGTAGTATTCGAAGGCGAGTCCGTAGTGTCCGATGTTGTGGGTGGAGTATCGTGCCTTCTGCATGGCCCGGATGGATACGGTCTCGATGAGGTTCTCTTCCTTCTTGCCTTGCACGTCATCCAGCAGGTGGTTGATGGACTTGGAGATGTCGGTCTTGGTGCCCGTGGTACGCAGCCGGTATCCGAAGCGGGCGATGAACTGGGCCAGTGTGTCGAGCTTTTCGGGGTCGGGCAGGTCGTGTATGCGGTAGGGGAGCACTTTGGCCTTCTTGCCCTTGGGCACACGTCCGATGCGTTCGGCTACGGTGCGATTGGCCAGCAGCATGAATTCCTCGACCAGCTTGTTGGCGTCCTTGGCCACCTTGAAGTAGACACTCAGCGGGCGTCCCTTGTCGTCAATCTCGAACTTCACTTCATAGCGGTCGAAGTTGATGGCTCCTGCCTGGAATCTCCGCTCCCTGAGCAGCTTGGCGAGGGCGTTGAGTTGGAGCAGTTCGTCGCGGTAGTCTCCTTCTCCCGTTTCGATGACCTGTTGTGCTTCCTCGTAGGTGAATCGCCGGTCGCTGCGGATGATGGTGTGTACGATGCGCGAGTCCAGCACTTCGGCCTTGTCGTTCAGGTCGAATATGACGCTGTAGGCCAGCTTCTCTTCGTTGGGCCTCAATGAGCAGAGCAGGTTGCAGAGCCGTTCGGGCAGCATGGGTATGGTGCGGTCCACGAGGTAGACGGAGGTGGCTCGCTGTTCGGCTTCCTTGTCGATGACGGTGCCTTCCTTGACGTAGTGGGTGACGTCGGCGATGTGTACGCCCACTTCCCAGCGTCCCTTTCCCGTCTGCCGGATGGAGAGGGCGTCGTCGAAGTCCTTGGCATCCCGCGGGTCGATGGTAAAGGTGGTGACGTTGCGGAAGTCCTCGCGTCGGGCCAGTTCTTCGGCAGGCAGGGCGTCGGGTATCCGGTCGGCGGCGGCCTTCACGTTTTTGGGATAGGCATAAGGCAGTCCGAACTCGGCCAGGATGGCATGCATCTCGGTGTTGTTCTCTCCGGCACGCCCCAGTATGTCGATGACTTCCCCGATGGGATTCTTGGCCTTGTCGGGCCACTCGACGACCTTCACCACGGCCTTGTCGCCGCTCTTTCCGCCCTTGAGCTTATCCTTGGGAATGAAGATGTCGTTGGCCAACGTACGGTTCTCGGTCACCAGGAAGGCATAGTAGTCAGCCACTTCCAGCGTACCCACAAACGTATCCTTGGCACGTTGCAGTATCTCGATAACCTCTCCTTCGGCACTCCGTCCCCGGCGCTTGGCATAGAAGGCGATACGCACCCGGTCGCCTGCCATGGCATGTGCCGAATTTCGTTCGGCGATGAAGATGGGTTCGCCTCCTCCGTCGGGCAGGAAGGAATTCTTTCCGTTGCTCTTGCGTTGGAACACTCCGGTCATTTCCACGCCGTGGTTATTCAACTTGTATTTATTCTTTTCCACCTCGTTGATGTAGTCGTCCTCCTGTAGCTCGTGCAAGATGTCCACGCAGAGCATCTTTAACGGATGGGTGTTGAGGTGTAGTTGTTCGAAGATGTATTTCAGCGATAATACTTCGCTCTGTTTCTGGTGGAAGAAGTCGAGTAAAGCCTTGGTCAGTTGCTTTTTATTCATTCGTTTGCCCGCTTTCTTCTCTTTCTTTTCCTTTTTCTTTCCCATAAAGTGTTCTATTAGAGTAATTGAACCTTTGCAAAGATACAAACATTTGGGAAATTTATTGTATATTTGCCGCTCCTTTTATGGCAAGAGGATAAAGCATCATGAATGGTCTATCAGTAAATCAGTCTAATAAATCCACCCGTGAAGCGGGTATCTACCGCGTTACCTTGACAGGCAGCGTGGTCAATCTCGTCTTGCTTCTCTTCAAGTTCTTTGCAGGAGTGGCGGGACACAGTGCCGCTATGCTGGCCGATGCGGTACATTCGCTCTCCGACTTCGTGACCGACATCATTGTGTTGGTATTCGTACGGCTTTCGTCGAAGCCCGAAGATGATGACCACGACTATGGGCATGGCAAGTATGAAACATTGGCTACGGCCATCATTGGCATCTGTCTGTGTCTGGTGGGATTGGGTATCCTGTGGAACGGGGCTGGTTCCATTTGGCACGTAGTGCAAGGAGGAACACTACCTGAACCGGGTCTGTTGGCATTGATAGCTGCCATCGTTTCCATCGTCTCTAAAGAATTGCTCTACCAATATACGGTTTATAAAGGACGTAAACTGAATTCGCAAGCTGTAGTAGCCAATGCTTGGCATCATCGTAGCGATGCTTTCTCGTCCATCGGCACCCTGTTGGGTATCGGTGGAGCTATTGTGTTGGGTGATGCTTGGAGCGTGCTCGACCCTCTCGCGGCTGTTGTGGTGAGTTTCTTTATCATGAAAGTAGCCGTAAAGTTATTGGTGCCTTCGATGAATGAGCTATTGGAGAAATCGCTGCCTGCCGAAGTGGAGAACGACATCAACCGGATTGTCCTCTCTTTCCCAGGTGTCAGTGCTCCCCATCATTTGCGAACACGTCAAATCGGAAATTCATACGCTATTACGCTACATATCCGGATGGACGGTTCGCTGACGTTGGAAGAAGCCCACCGCAAGGCGACAGCCATCGAGAACAAACTGAAAGAGCGGTTCGGAACCCATACGTACATCAATATTCATGTGGAACCGCTGAAATAACAATTGTTGAACAGCATGGAACAGAAAAAGAACCGTATACTCATCACCGGTGCCAGTGGATTTGTAGGCAGTTTCTTGGTGGAAGAGGCGTTGTGCCGGGGAATGGATACCTGGGCAGGCATCCGGGCTTCAAGCAGCCGACGCTACCTGCAAGACCCCGCCATCCAATTCCTAGAGTTAGACTTTGCCCATCCGGACCTATTGGAAAGCCAACTGGAGGCGCATCGGCGTCGATATGGTGCCTTCGACTATGTGGTCCATTGTGCCGGCGTGACCAAGTGCGTGGACCCGGCGGAGTTCGAACGGGTGAATTACGGACAGACGCGAGACTTCGTCGAATGTCTCCGCCGACTCGATATGGTGCCTCGTCAATTCGCTTTCATCAGTACGCTGAGTGTGTTCGGTCCCGTACACGAAAAGACGTATGAGCCTATCCGGGAAACCGACACTCCCCAACCCAACACGGCTTATGGACGCAGCAAGCTGAAGGCGGAACAATATTTGCAAAGTCTGACGGACTTTCCTTGTGTCATTTACCGTCCTACGGGTGTTTACGGACCCCGGGAGAAAGACTATTTCCTCTTGGCAGCGTCCATTAAGAAGCACACGGACGTAGCGGCCGGATTTCGTCGGCAAGACCTGACGTTCGTCTACGTAAAGGACGTGGCGCAAGCCGTCTTCCTGGGATTGGAGAAGGGCGAAAAAGTAGTAGGGCGCACGTATTTCTTGACGGACGGGGAGGTATACGGTAGCCGTACCTTCTCGGATCTCATCATCCGTGAATTGGGACATCCGTTTGTCATCCGGTTCACTTTCCCTTTGTGGGTGCTGAAGGGGGTGTCCCTGCTTGCGGGGTGGTGGGCAGGACAGCGAGGACAAACCAGCACACTCAATAAAGACAAATATCATATAATGAAACAACGTAACTGGCAATGTGACATTACACCCGCCCTGCGTGAACTGGGTTATCGCCCGGCTTACGACCTGGACAAGGGGGTAACAGAAACCATGGCCTGGTATAAAAAAGAAGGATGGCTTTAGTAGATATATTCAAGATGGTAGATACCCGTAAGGGACTGTTCGCCATAGAGAAAGTGGCACTCATCTATAATGGGCTGACGTCGGTATTGATTCTATTCCTCTTTCAGCGGATGGATCATCCCGTGCAGATGTTGACGGACCGTGTACTGATTGCAGGCATGACGCTCCTGCTGATGTATCTGTACCGCTTGGCGCCGTGCAAGTTTTCGGCTTTCGTCAGGGTAGCCATTCAGTTGGCTTTATTGTCCTATTGGTATCCGGATACCTATGAATTCAACCGGCTGTTTCCTAACCTCGACCATCTTTTCGCTTCGGCTGAGCAATGGATTTTCGACGGACAACCTGCCATCACCTTTGCCGAACGTTTTCCCTATTTGTGGATTAGCGAGCCGCTCAACATGGGGTATTTCTTCTATTATCCCATGATGTTGGTCGTCGTCCTGTGGTACTTCATCCGACGCTTCGACCTGCTGGAGAAAGTGTCGTTTGTCATCATTTCCTCTTTCTTCATTTATTACTTCATCTACATCTTTCTGCCTGTGGCCGGACCGCAGTTCTACTTCCCGGCCATCGGCATGGATCACGTGGAGCAAGGCATCTTCCCGGCCATCGGTGACTATTTCGACCATCATCGCGAGCTGCTGCCGGGGCCTGCGTTCGACAAGGGATTCTTTTATAGCCTGGTGGAATACTCGCAGGAGGTGGGTGAGCGCCCTACGGCTGCTTTCCCTTCTTCCCATGTCGGCATTTCTACCATTCTGATGATTATGGCCTGGCGGGGGAGCCGTAAGCTATTCTGGGGACTGATGCCTTTCTATCTGTTTCTTTGTCTGGCTACGGTGTACATTCAGGCACACTATGTTATTGATGCCTTGGCCGGTTTCCTCTCAGCTTTCGGGCTGTATGTGCTCACGACACGGATGTTCAAACGCTGGTTTGTATCCCGAACCCATGAATAAAGTACCATGAAGAAGGGAAGAACATCACCTTGGGCCTGGGTACCCAGTCTGTATTTCGCCGAAGGGCTTCCTTATGTGGCGGTGATGACGATGGCTGTCATTCTGTACAAGCGGCTCGGCATGAGCAACACGGATATTGCCCTTTATACATCGTGGCTCTATCTGCCTTGGACCATCAAGCCGCTGTGGAGTCCTTTTGTCGACCTCCTGCGGACCAAGCGCTGGTGGATCGTCGGCATGCAATCGCTCCTGGGTGCTGCGCTGGCGGGTATTGCCTTCTTTATTCCTACTTCTTTTTACGTACAGGCTACATTGGCTTGTTTCTGGCTGATGGCATTCGCATCGGCCACTCACGACATTGCTGCCGATGGTTTCTACCTGTTGGGACTGGACGAGAAGGCACAATCGCTATTTGTCGGCATACGCAACACGTTCTATCGCCTGGCCACCATCTTTGGGCAAGGCGTGCTGGTAATGATGGCGGGATGGATGGAGACGGCGTGGGGCAACACGGCGCTGGCTTGGAGCCTGACCTTCTACCTGATGGCAGGACTGTTCCTGGCACTCACGCTCTACCATGGGTGGATACTTCCCCGTCCTTCTACCGACACTCGTTCCACCGGAAAAGGCGGCTGGAGGCAAGTGACACGCGACTACGTGGACACCTTCACCGGTTTCTTCCGCAAGGAGCACTTGGGACTCATCCTCTTCTTCCTGCTGACCTACCGGTTGGGAGAAGCCCAACTGACTAAGATTGCCGTCCCCTTCCTGCTGGACGACCCGGCCCAAGGCGGATTGGGACTTTCTACGGCGGCCGTGGGGATGGCTTACGGCACCATCGGGGTCGTCGCCCTGCTGCTGGGGGGAATCTTGGGCGGCTGGATGGCTTCCCGTCGGGGGCCGGCCCGCCTCTTGCTGCCCATGGCCCTAGCCATCAACCTGCCCGATTTGCTTTATGTCTACCTGGCCGTTGCTACCCCTTCCCACTTAAGCATCGTCACCGCCTGCGTGGCTGTCGAACAGCTGGGTTACGGCTTCGGCTTTACGGCCTACACGCTTTTCCTCATCCACATCGTTGCCCAAGGGCAGCGCCGCACGGCCTATTATGCCATCGGTACGGCTTTCATGGCCCTGGGGATGATGCTGCCCGGTATGCCCGCCGGATGGCTTCAGGCACAGATGGGCTACACGGGTTTCTTCCTCTGGACCTGCCTGTGTACGCTGCCCGGCATTGTCGCCGCCCTCCGGGTGAAACACCTCTTCCGCCTCTAACGTTTCTCACTGTCGATGACATACGCTTGTCACTACTTGTGACATACGCTTGTCACTACTTGTGACATACGCCTGTCACTACTTGTGACATACGCCTGTCACTACCTGTGACATACGCTTGTCACTACCTGTGACATACGCTTGTCACTACTAGTTTCATACGGTTGAAACAAGTAGTTTCATACGCCTGAAACTATTCATGAGATACGCTTCTTGCAAGCAGCCTCCACCGGGAGGGACCGATGGAGGCTGCGGCATCCCGTTTAAGGGATCATCTGTATCCGGAAGTTGCCGGCAAACACTCGTCCGCCGGAAGTGGACAGTTGCTGGATAGCGGGGTCGCTCTTTCTTCCTTTCTCGGGTCTGCCCAGCACATCCGTCAGGACGGATAGGCAGTCGGGCTTGTCGGCACGGTGTTCCATGTATCCCTCCGTGGTGATGTGCAGGCGGGTTTCGCGGCCGACGCATTCGATGCGTTTCACCTCCTTCATGCCCGCCGCTTCGGGACTGTCTATCCTGCCGCCCCACAAGCCCAGTACGCCTGCCGAACGTTTGTTGGGATAAGCATCGTGCGGACCTAATCCCAACCAGTGCAACGTTTCGGCCCCGACCGTCTGTACCTTCATGCCGACCAGGGGCAGATAAGGCACCTGCACATGAGGCTCTAATTGATAGTTCACGCTGAGTACGCCTTGGCGGTCTACGGTATACGTATACGATACGCTGAAACGGTTGGACGCATCAATCTGATAGTCTACTTCGGTACGGATGGTGACTTCCCGGTTATTTTTATCGACTTTCCAAGTCCGCACCGTCGGCGTAAAGTGGGTCATGTCCGGCAATCCGGGCAGGTTTTTCTTGCCGATAATGGAGCGGTCGCTGATGTCGAGCCGGTGCCAGATGACGGGTTCGATGTCTTGCACCACCGGATGTTCCTGCTGCGAGGCCGAAACCAGCATACCGGTCTTCGGACTGAATACATACTTGGCCTGTCCCACCCGGATGGCGGTCAGTTCCTCTTCTTCCACCTGAATATCCTGTCCCGCATCGACAGCTTCCGCCATGCCCTCGGTAACCAGTTCCACCGAATTGCATCCCAGCACAGAGCCGTCCGGCCGGTGGAACGTCAGCCGGTAATAGTAAATCGCCTGCGACTCTACCTCGCCCAACTTGTCGGCAGGCAGCGTCAACCGTGCCGAAGCGTGCGGGATGGCTTGCAGCGTAGTGGAGGCCGTGTCGAGCCGCTCCCCGTCCTTCCACAAAGACCAGCCGATGCGGATGCTGCCCAGGTTCGTAAAGTCGAAGTCGTTCTGCACCGTGACAGGGACCGAACGTTGTCCCGGGACGAAAGACACTCGTTCTTTCACCGGATAGATCGGCGCATAGACCGCCTTCGCTTCCCAGAAGTCCGGCGTAGGCCTGCGATAAGAATCCACAATGCCATCCCATCCGGCTCCGTCGATACGCAGCAGCAGGTCGCCTTTGTTCTGGTCGTTCCGTTTGATAGCCGGGTTGCGCACCGGTGTCTTGATGCCTTGGTCAGCCCACATCCAGATGGCTGCTCCTGCTCCTGCCGGATGCCGGGTCAGTCCGCGCCAGCGTTCTTTCAGTCCGCCCATGCCGATTTCTCCGTAGGCATGCGTGTATTCGGTCGTGATGATGGGACGGTCCGCATGGGCAGCCAGACTGTCATACTCGTCGGCCGCCCAATAGTGGGGAGCCAGAATATCAATCTCACGGGGCAACCACGTTTCATGCCGCCAGGGCAACAACACGGGGCGCGTCGGGTCCAAAGCTTTCACCAGCTTCACCGATGCCATGTGCATGGACGAAAGCGGGTCTTCGTTGCCCACCGACCAATAAATCACCGAAGGACTGTTCTGATCACGGACCACCGTCTCATAAGCCCGTTGCAGCGCGGCGTCGTAAAGTGCCGGGTCATAAACCTGATTGCCCGCACCACCCATCGATACTTCACCTCCTACATACATACCCAACTCATCGCAGAGTTCCACAAAGCCCTTGGCATGCGGATAGTGTGCGGCACGTACATAGTTGATGTTGGCTTCCTTCATCAAGCGAATGTCCTGTTCCCACTGTTCGCGGGTTGTGGCACGTCCTACATCGGGATATTCGTCATGCCGGTTCACTCCCCGCAACTTCACTGCTTGCCCGTTGATGCGGAACACACCGCCTTCTGTGGATATTTCCCGGAAACCTACCCGCACCTGGCGTACATGGCTGGCTTGGCCTTTCTCCAATAGCTCGACACGCAAGTCATACAGATAAGGTGTCTCGGCCGTCCATGGATGAGGTTTCTCCATCTGGAAATCTTTGTAAATCTCCCGTCCGGTGGATACGTGGGCAGGCACGGTGGTCTCTTGGCTGAGCACGGTATTCCCTTCAGCGTCTGTTAACGTAAAGCGCAACACGTAAGGTTCGCCCGGACTGGGATAGTTCCCCGGCAAAGTCTCCTTGTGTTTGTCGCCCACCATGACACGCACCCTCAGGCAAGCATCTTCGTAATCGGAGTCGAAGTCGGTTTGTGTCACCACTTGGTCAATCCAACGCTTGGCTGGCATGGATTCCAACGTCACATCCCGGTAGATACCTCCCAATGTCCAGTCGTCGAACGTGTCGAACTTATAGCTTCGGCTCACCTGCTTGACACGTACAGCCAACCGGTTTTTTCCTTTCTCCTGCAGTTTCCCGGTGACGTCGAACGCGAACGAATTGTATCCGCCGTCGTGTGTGCCGATGTAGGCTCCATTCAGCCAGACTTCAGCCGAGGCCCATACACCGCCGAAGTGCAACAACACCCGTTTGTCCTCAAAACCTTCGGGCGTATCAAAATCGCGAAGATAGAAACCCTCGCTGGCTTTGTCTTCTTTGAATCCGCGATAAGTAGGTTCTTCATAACCCAATACCGCCCAATTGGACGGAACCGGAATCTCGTCAAAACCCTTCCCTTGGAAAGTCGGTTGGTAAAAATCCTTCCACCGGGTGGCTTCGCTCTCATTCTCAGCCAACCGGAACAACCAAGTCCCGTTCAGGCTGACCGTTTCTTGGGCACCTAAGAAACAGGTCACCCAACCTAATAATAATGTTATAAGTCCTAATCTTTTCATAATATAGAGCCTCTCCCCATCCCTCCCCCGAAGGGAGGGGGTTTTATGCTGCTTGTTTATAAATAAATAATTAATTAGAGCCCCTCCCCTTTGGGGGGAGGAGGGAGGGGGCTTTTATTGAACAACTAGTTTCACTTCTCCCGTGATGCCCGAAGGAATCAGTTTGTCTTTCGGCGTGATGACTTCCGGATAGGCATACTGCCGGTTTCTTTGCCGTTGACATACACCCGGGCTACATCGCGCAAACTTTCCAGACAGAGGAATACTCCTTGACCGGTCGGTACTTCGACTCCATGGAAGGTCTTGGTATAGGTAGCCGTGCCCGAATAATACTTCACACCGGGAAGCCCGTCGGACAGTATTACAAAGCCCGATTCCCATTCGGCCAATGACAAACGGAGAGGAGCCTTGCCATGCACCTGGTCATAATATACCACACCGCCGATACCGGCACGTTTGTAACCCTCCAAGTCGGCAGTAATTCCCTCGCGGGTAGTTTCTGTTTCTCCATGAAACCACCACGTTTTGGTCCGACATGAATCTTGCGGCTGACTGAATCCTTGCCAAAGTCGATTCACATCTTCTTTCTCCAGATCCGGTGAAGTCCCCGTATGACACGAAGACAAAGCCAAGAAGACTGAAATCCATGTTGCCAAATTTTTGTACTTCATAACTTCTTATTTACATTGCTATTTTCTGGTTACAAAGTTAATCCTCTTGTCCCAAACGCAGATGGATTACCGTTCAAAAGCATGGATTGTGGTTCAAAACTATCTTTGAAAGAGAACTGAAAAAGACTATTGGCTTATACTTTGTACAATTCTTGAAGCGATGATTTCTTGTCCGTCTTCCACCATATGTACTCCGTCTTCTGCATAATAGTCCAATATTCCGATCAATGGCGTATGGATATCCACTATGTCGAAGCCTTGGCTTAGGGCTGCATTTTTCAATTCCGGAATCAAATGCATCAATCGTTTGCCAGAACCCTGATATTTGGCACTTACTCCTTCTTCCCGAATAGGTGGGGGAGTAACATAAATAAACTGGGTTTTATTCCCTTTGCATAGTTTGTGCTGCTTTATTTTAGCCAAAAGCGAACATAGATTTTGTGGTATCTCCTGCTGTTTCTGGCAAAAGACTTTTTTAGTGTCGTTAGTACCCAAGCACACGATGACGTAATCATATCGTTTTTTTCGGCTTGTGCTTTGTTCAAGAATGAATCTATATTTTTGAGTGCATTTAAATGACTTTTTCCATTATTATCGAATCCTATGGTTCTTCCGCTTTCAGAAAGATTCACAATAGAAGCTTTCGGCATCATTTTTCTCATCTGGTCTACCCATCCACCTTTTTTCTCGGCATTAGAATCTCCGATAACTAATATGCTGTATTTCGAATCCGTCACTATCTGTTTGTACGGAAGCAGCCCCAAGGCTTGTGGTATTTGTTCATGTCTGCCTTCAAACAATGTTAAGGAAATATTCCTATATTTACGATATAAATGTACATGCCGATCAAACAACTTGGCGTTTTCTTTATAATGAGGATTTATGCGTTTCGCAACCAAACTTATTATTTCTTCTGGTGATACAAGGTCTGAATCTTGAAAAGCTTGTTGCATAATGCACCCCATATCGGAAGTCTTATATTTCAATTCACCAACCAATCTATTATACATATTTAATGAATGAGTGATGGGAACCGATCCTGTGTAACCGTCATGCACACCTTCATAAATGTATAAATGAGCATTTTTTCGTTTCTCTATCGGAAAAACTTGGTATAACGGCGAACGGTGAACAGCCTCTTGTGTGCATAGTTTCCCCTCCTTGTCCGGTATGGCTTTCAGAATGTCGTTCGCGTATTTTTGCTTTCGACCTACAGATTTCCAATACCATGCTTCAATGTCAGATATGGGTGCCCACGCCGAAAAGGATTTCACTGGATAGTCCAAATTCATATAAGCTGCCAATGTGGCCAAACCTCCTCCTGATACACCAATCACATGCACATCTTCTGGATCGGCGTGAGTATGTTTCAAAGCATACTGAATGGCATCCTCTATATCACTCAATGCCCACTCGCTCACCATGGCTTGCGAGGTCCTATTGGCTCCACGGAAATCCGGATGGATATAATTCCAATCGCGCGCCATTATTTCTTTTGTCAAAGGATCAGCTTGATTGTAGGATCCGCTCCAAGTATGCAGGCTGACGATCAATGGTTGCGGTCTTTTACTGCTTGATTTATACATATATGCATATTGAATTTTTCCATCTTTAGTTGAGGGGATTTCTACTTTTTCAAATGCAGGGTTCCATGTTTTCTGAGACGTATCATCCCAAGTCGGTTTTTGCTGACCATATGCTGTGAAATAGCAAAAATACAAGAGTAATACCAATGCGACTGTTTTCTTCATATTCTATGTCCTTTTTTTATAGTATTTGTGACAACAAAGTTAATTCTCTCGTTCCAAACGCAGATGGACTACCGTTCAAAAGACATGGATTGTGGTTCAAAACATACAAAACATCGTATGTTTTTTCCTGAAAGATAGTATCTTTTGGTCCAAAACATCGTATGTTTTGCATCGGAAGATACGTTGTTTTTATGGCGAAAAGATTTTATGTATGGCGATAAAACAAAACCCTTCCTTGACTCTCTTTCAGGCCGTCGGCTGAAAGGAGAGCAAGGAAGGGAAATGAGGAACAATTCAGGAGTATATATGTGTAAATTTAGCTGAATATTAAATAACAATAAATTCTTAGACTATCGATATGCCTCATTTTGTTCATATAATCCATCTTTCACTCTCATCTGATTTTCAGGAATAGGATAAATATACATCTCGTCTTTCACGTTTTGTGCATAAAATAGGATGTCTTCATTTACTGTTCCTGTTTCTTCATCAGTTGCGTATCTGACAAACATATCCCGGATAGCTTGTAGATTATTATGCCGCACCAAGTCATGCCAGCGTATACCTTCGAAAGCTAATTCTAAACGACGCTCTCGTTCAACATATTCTTGAAATTCTTCATTGCTGCAAGTCGGTATCGGGTCCATTCCAGCACGGGTACGAATCCGATTGACCATTTCCAACCCTTCTGCCGTTGGACCCACAATTTCTGCATACATCAGCATAACATCTTCCAAGCGAATTAAGGGGAAATTTATGGGCCAATCGTTATAATCTACTATTGAATTGTCTATATCGCTATAACCTAATGCAGCCCGTTTCATCTTGTGTTCCAAAAACTTGATATAGAAATCTTCACCTGTATATTGAATAGGCGTTTCTCCGTCGGTATTTACGAATTTAGTCGTATCAATTGTAGCTACACAGCGGATATCCATTTCTCCAACGGCATTTTTTTTCTGAAATTCCTCACTCAATGAACGTTCACAATATAATTTGTTTCCAAATATGCGTACAGTAGTATAAGCAGAATACAGTGTAGGACAAGATTCAAAGACCATTGGATTACCTAATCCAGTTCCTCCATTCTGATATTGAATTTCGAAAATATGATACTTATTGTCGTTGTCACTTATCCAAATGCGTTGCCATTCATCGGCTGTTTTTGCCCAATACTTTCCAGTTTCATCTGCATAATCAATTACCTCTTTAAACAAATTTTTAGCTAAGTCTTTTTTAGAAGTATCATTTAATGGAAATCCGGCCATTGTTAAATAAACCCTACCTAATAAGGCTTTAGCGGCGATTTGCGTAGCATGACCTATTGTTTCTTTACCCAAATAGTTAATAGGAGCATTATTTAAATCAGTACAAGCTATTTCTAAATCAGGTATAATAACTTGTTCATAAACCTCTTTAGCTTCCGACTGTCCAATCATTAAAGATTCTTCTTGTGTTACCACCTGAGTTACAATAGGAATCCGGCCAAAGTAACGTACCAAATCAAAATAAGCTAATGCACGCAGGAAATGAGCTTCAGCGATATACTGCGTTTTAATATCTTCATCACTAAATTCTATCTCCGCAATTTTTTCAAGAAACATATTAGCATTAGCTATTAACTTGTAATAATCATCCCAGGCATCGCTCAATATTGCCAAATTTGTTATGTTTCTCTCAAAACGACCGATAGATACAAAATCACGTTGCGCTCCGTCACTCTCTTCGTATGTATTATCTGAACGGTCTTCAGACATAATCAACGTATACTTCGATATGGGGAGTAAATCGTGATAAAGTCCTGTTAAAGCTTGGTCTAATTGCCCTTCTGTTTTATAGAAGGTATCTGTTGTTTGTGCATTTTCCAATTCAACATCTAAAAAATCGCTACAAGCCATAAATAATAAAGCACTTAATATAGCTATAGCCGTATTAATCTGTTTTATCATGATAAAATCCTCCCTTTAAAATGTTAAGTTTACACCGAGTGAATAAGTACGAGCCTGTGGATAAGCTCCATAATCATAATCACCACCCGAACCTCCGTTATTTGATTCGGGAGAATAGCCACCATAATAGCTATCCCACATGAATACATTTTCTACAGATAAATAGACACGTGCATAACTAATAAATCGACGAACTGGAATCTGATAGCCTAATGTAATGTTTTTAATCTTTATAAAATCGGAGTCATACAACCAACGTGTGTCATACAGACTGCTTGTCGTAGTGCTGAATATAGAAGGTGTTTTCCCATCTCCCGGTTCTTCTTCCGAACGCCACATATTTCGCCAACGTCCCAATGTATTACTTCCAATACCCATACCTGGTCGGTCTATTGCTCGTCCTATCAAACCATAAATTTTGCCTCCGGCTTGTCCCGTTACTAATACAGATAAATCAAAATTCTTATATTTGAATGTATTAGTCATACCGAATGTGAAGTCAGGTGTCGGATGTCCTACGTAAGTCCGGTCATTCTCATCAATTACTCCATCTTTATTCACATCTTCGTAACGAACATCACCAACCTTTTGACCTTCCATTTTAGGTATATTGGGATTATCTATCTCAGCCTGAGTTTGATAAACTCCGATAGCATTATACATATAATACTCTTTCAGAGGCTTGCCTACCTGCAATACCTGTGTATTTGAATATCCGGTATAAACTGTTGTATTATTATTCCCTAAGCTGACTACTTTATTTTTATTATATCCGAAATTCAAAGAAGTAGACCATGAAAATTTTCCTACGATATTTTGTGTAGACAATTCCACTTCTAATCCCTTATTTTCTATACTACCAATATTATCCCATGATGTCGTATAACCTAATAGAGAAGGTACAGAAACCTTGTAAAGCAAATCTTTGGTGGTCTTTACGTAATAATCAGCCGATAAATAAATTCGATTATTAAACATTCCCAAATCAAAAGCGACATTCCAACTATGTGTTTTTTCCCAACCTAAATCAGGATTGGCGCCTGATGCAGGAATAAAACCAGAAGATAAGCTACCATTGAATGAATAATTCGCCCCTGAAAGAATGCTCAATGCTGCATCACTCGGTATTGAGTTATTTCCATTCATACCCCAACTTCCACGCAGTTTCAATAAATTGACAAACATATCTTCAGGCCAAAAAGCTTCGTTAGAAATACGCCATGCAGCAGAAACGGCCGGGAACCATCCCCAACGGGCATTTCTACCAAATTTAGACGAACCATCCCGGCGAAGACTGGCCGTCAACAAATAGCGATCGTTATAATCATATTGAACACGTCCAAAATAAGATAATAAACGGATTGGATTATCTAAATCAGCTTCACCTTTCGTTAACGTAGCATAGGACATATCAAATACTTCTATCGAATTATTAGGGAATTTGGAGGCAGATAAAGCTGAAGAGGACCCCTTAGTAGACTCTACCGAATATCCCAACATCGCATTGATTGTATGTTTTCCGATTTCTTTATTATAATATAACAAAGCTTGAAACATCATATCGTTTACTGTACTGTTACTTCTGGAGGCATTTGTGTTGACCCCTTCTCCTTGACTCCAATATTTGGTTACAGAACTTGGAACAAATGTTCTATTTTCTTCTGCATGGTAATTCCATGAACCGGTAACTTCCGCTTTAAAACCTTTACCCAAATCTGCTTGTAAATAAGCCGATGTATTAATACGATAAACATCCGTAGCATTAGTCGACTGTTTCATGTATTCCACTGGGCTAACAGCACCGCCAGCCCATAAATATCTATCGTGAGGTTCAACACCTGTTAAAAGTCCAGCATCAGGTTCCACTACTGGAGTGATAGAAAGGACTATATGAGATTCTGCATCTTTTCCATCTACACGGCCCCCATTAGCCCAAGAAACAGAGGGAGCTACAGATAAACCCACTTTAACACGATCAGTCAATTTGGATTCTATATTGGCTCTTACATTTAAGCGACTGTAATCCGTGCCTGTAGCTATACCTTCTTGATCCAAATAACCCAAAGAAAAACGATAATTAGTCTTTTCTGTTCCACCTGAAACGGAGACTTGGTAATCTTGCATCAAGGCGGTACGATAGAACTCATCTTGCCAATCAATGAATTGAAGTCCTCCGTAATTAGGTTGGCTCCAACGAGGGTCAAGCATGCAGTTATAGTCCACTCCACCTATTATGGCTTCCCGTGTTGCCCAATCGTCATTTATTGTGGCTCCTTGTGCTCCATATTTTTGTACATAGTTATTATTATTATAGTAGGTTTTTAAATCAATCCACTCTTCTCCTGACAGCAAGTCCATCTTTCTTTCTAATTGTTGTAAACCTACACTGGCAGAAAAGTCTACTTTAATTTTTCCTTCTTTTCCCTTTTTTGTTGTAACCAATACTACGCCATTCGCTCCACGTGAGCCATAAATAGCCGATGAAGAAGCATCTTTCAAGACCTCTATAGATTCTATATCACTAGGATTCAAGCTATTCAAGTTATCAATAGGAATTCCATCCACTACATATAATGGATCTGAATCAGCATTAATGGAAGCTGCTCCACGAACACGAATTTGAATATCTTTTCCTGGTTCACCGGAAGTGGAACGTATTTCCACACCGGCCATCTGACCTTGAAGAGCAGAAGTCACCGTTGAAATGGGACGATCACCTAATTTCTTGGCATCTACTTTGGCTACAGCTCCTGTAACGCTACCTTTCTTTTGTACGCCATAACCTATCGCAACAACTTCCTCCAACATTTCAGCACTCTCCTCCAATGTTATATGAAAATCTGTTTTTCCTTTAACTGGTAGATTTACAGTTTTGTAACCTACGAAACTGATTTCCAACGTAGCATCTTCCGGCACATTGGACAACACGAATTTACCGTCCATGTCAGTAATCGTACCATTACCGGTACCTTTCACCATGACACTGGCACCAATCACACTCATGCCCGTACCATCGAGCACCGTACCTGAGATACTCTTGCCTTGCGCGTGCGCCATCCCTATGGATAGCACGAGTAGCATGGCAGAGAAGAACATGCGCTGTAGCACTGAATGGCTGCGCATCAGAATAGAAATAACTTTTCTGTCTTTCATATTCTACATTTTAAGTTAAACAAGAAATTAAATAATTATATAATGATAATACCTATTTGCCGGCAAAAGTAATTTTCCTTTTTGAACTAGATATGGACTGTGGTTCAAATGCATGGACTACAGTTCAAAATAGCTTTAGAAGTATTTTTGAGTGGGGTGAATGTGGATACTATATAAATAGAAAATTCTATTGTTTATTATAAATCTCTCTAAAAACTCATGTTATCATTCGGAAACATTTTGTATGAATCGTTGTAAAAGAAGCGGGGAATCGCTTTTTTTGCAGAAATAATAGGATAGCTTATGATGGACAATGACAGCTATACCGACAAATACGTGAACCGTGACTGGAAAAACACCATCGATACGGCCGTGTCCAAAGCGAAAAGTGAAGGACGTGAAGCGGGACTGGTGGAAGGCGAACAAAATAAGCAAAAGGAGATAGCCCGTAGCATGAAAGCGGATGCTCTTCCCATAGAGACCATTGCCCGTTATACCGGACTTTCTCCGGAAGAAATCATTGTTCTATAAAAGTCAACGTCCATTAATCTTTACATATTTACAAGCTATCCCTTACATGGGAAAAACAAGGTTACTACCCTAAGGGTCGAATGTTAGTAACCTAGAGGGGTAATGTTAGTAACCTTCGGCCCGAATGTTAGTAACCTTCCGGAGGCAGCCTCAGAAGGTCTTCTGAACGGGGTCAGGAAAAAGGTATTCGGAATAGTTATAAATATAAACAAAGAATAACGGAAGAGTCATTTCGGAACTTTGCAAACATTCTGTTGACAAAACATACAGGCATAAAAAAAGGAGTACCGCTGTACTCCAACCTTTTATTAACCTTAAATCTAATACTATGAAAACACGATGCAAAGGTACGCACTTTTGGGAGACTAACAAATAATAGGGGAATAAAAAACTGTTTTATAACATGTTTTAAGAGGCGTTGCTAACTTGTTAAGAAAATCGGGTTATTCCGACGTTACGTATGGGCATAAAAAAAGGAGTACCGCTGTACTCCAACCTTTGTTAACCTTAAATCTAATACTATGAAAAACACAGTGCAAAGATACAGGTTTATCTCATACTTGCAAAAAAAAGGGGGAAATTTCTCGGTTTTATAACAAATTTTAGTTGATGTGGCCATTTTTTTTTATGCATGGGGGAATTATATAAGGTGGTTATAGATAATTTGTACTATCTTTGTTGCCCATTCTTTAATTCAAAGGTATGATGAACAAACTGTATGTGTTAATAGTAGCTCTTGTGCTTATTGGAAGTACTTTTTCCTGTACCGGAGGTAAGGAGAAGATTACTCCGCAGGAACCGGATGAATATGATGTATTTCTGTTGATTGGACAATCGAATATGGCCGGGCGAGGAACTATGTTGGAAAGCGATAAGAAAGTGATAGAAGGTGTTTGGCTATTGAATGATACGGCAGGTATTGAGCAAGCAATTCCTCCATTGAACAAATATTCAACCATTCGCAAAGATCTGTCTATGCAACAAATTTCGTTAGCTGATAATTTTTCACGGAAGCTTCATCAGCTTACAGGGCGAAAAATCTTGTTGGTGGTAAATGCTCGGGGTGGTTCGTCCATTCGGTCGTGGATGCCCGCCGCTTCTCAAGGTTATTGGGGCCAAGCCGTACACAGGACGCAACAGGCTTTGAAATATGGTAAGTTGAGAGGAATCTTGTGGCATCAAGGGGAAACGGATAGTGAAAATGCTTCATCTTTCTATATGGATAGTTTGAAGGTTATGGTTGCTGCGTTGCGGGATACTTTGCAGGCGGAAGCCGTGCCTTTTATTGCCGGTGAGATAGCACCGTGGCATGTCAATCGGGAGAGGTTTAATCCGGTTATACATAAGATAGGGGAGCAGATTCCTCATTCTGCATGGGTGTCTAGTGAAGGATGTACTCCATTGAGGGATGACCGTGATCCTCATTTCAGTCGGGATGGGCAAATGTTGCTTGGCGAGCGGTATGCGGAGAAAATTTATCAGCTGATTTACCGATAAGCATGGAGAGGGAGATAGACGGGCTTTTCCGGGAAAAATTGTATCTTTGTACTGATTTTGAATATTGATAAGCAACTTACCTCATGAATGAAGATATTGTCCTGACCCCGATGATGAAGCAGTTTCTTGACCTGAAGGCCAAGCATCCTGATGCTCTGATGTTGTTTCGTTGCGGAGACTTTTATGAAACTTATTCGACTGATGCCATCGTGGCCTCTGAAATCTTGGGTATTACACTGACCAAACGTAATAACGGGAAAGGGGGACAGACCATCGAAATGGCCGGATTCCCTCATCATGCGCTCGATACTTATTTGCCCAAGCTGATTCGGGCGGGCAGGCGGGTGGCCATCTGCGACCAATTGGAAGACCCTAAGCTGGCTAAGAAACTGGTCAAGCGAGGCATTACGGAACTGGTTACTCCGGGCGTGGCTATCAGTGATAATGTGCTGAACTACCGCGAGAATAATTTCTTGGCAGCTGTGCATTTCGGAAAAGGAGCCTGTGGGGTGGCTTTTCTGGATATTTCTACGGGAGAATTTCTGACGGCTGAGGGTACGTTCGATTATGTGGAGAAGTTGCTGAATAATTTTGCTCCCAAGGAAGTGTTGTTCGAACGGGGGAAGCGGCCGATGTTCGAAGGTAATTTTGGCAACAAATTCTTCACGTTCGAGTTGGACGACTGGGTATTTACCGAAACTACGGCTCGTGAGAAGTTGCTGAAGCATTTTGAAGTGAAAAACTTGAAAGGTTTTGGTGTGGAGCATCTGAAGAATGGCATCATTGCTTCGGGAGCCATCTTGCAATATCTCATCATGACTCAGCACACGCAGACGGCTCACATCACTTCGTTGGCCCGTATCGAAGAGGAGAAGTATGTGCGTCTGGACAAGTTTACCGTGCGCAATCTCGAACTGACTGCTTCGATGAACGAGGGAGGCAGTTCATTGCTCAGTGTGATTGACCGAACCATCTGTCCGATGGGTGCCCGATTGATGAGGCGCTGGCTGGTCTTTCCGTTGAAAGATGTGCGTCCCATCAATGACCGGTTGGACGTAGTGGAGTATTTCTTCCGTCAGCCCGACTTCAAGGATTTGATAGAAGAACAGTTGCATCGGGTGGGGGATTTAGAGCGTATCCTTTCCAAAGTGGCGGTGGGGCGTGTCAGTCCGCGTGAACTGGTGGCGATGAAGTTGGCTTTGCAAGCCATTGAGCCCATCAAGAAAGCCTGTCTGGAAGCTGATAATGCCAGTCTGAACCGCATTGGCGAACAGTTGAACGAATGTCGCTCCATCCGTGACCGCATTGAACGGGAAATCAATAATGATCCGCCTTTGTTGGTGAACAAGGGAGGAGTCATCCGGCAGGGTGTGAATGCGGAACTGGACGAGTTACGCCAGATAGCTTATAGCGGGAAAGATTACCTGCTCCAGATACAGCAGCGCGAAAGCGAACTGACCGGTATTCCCAGCTTGAAAATCGGTTATAACAATGTTTTCGGCTATTATATAGAGGTGCGCAACACGCATAAAGACAAAGTACCTCAGGAATGGATACGGAAGCAGACGTTGGCTCAGGCTGAACGATACATTACGCAGGAGCTGAAAGAATACGAAGAAAAGATACTCGGTGCCGAGGACAAGATATTGATACTGGAAACGCAGCTTTACAACGAACTGGTACAAGCCGTGAGCGAGTTTATTCCACCTATTCAGATTAATGCCAACCAATTGGCAAGGCTGGATTGCTTGTTGTCCTTTGCCACGGCGGCGCGCGAGAATAACTATATTCGCCCCGTATTGAACGACGATGACGTAATCGACATTCGCGGAGGACGTCATCCTGTCATCGAGAAACAGTTGCCTGTGGGCGAGCGTTATGTGGCCAATGACGTGAAACTGGACAGCACGACGCAGCAAATCATCATCATTACCGGTCCCAACATGGCCGGTAAGTCGGCTCTTCTTCGTCAGACGGCTCTCATTACCTTGATGGCACAGATAGGGTGTTTTGTACCGGCCGAGAGTGCGCACATCGGGTTGGTGGATAAGATATTTACCCGGGTAGGAGCCAGCGACAACATCTCCGTGGGTGAATCTACCTTTATGGTCGAAATGAACGAAGCGGCCGATATTCTGAACAACCTGTCGCCACGAAGTCTGGTCTTGTTCGACGAGTTGGGTCGGGGTACTTCCACTTACGACGGCATTTCCATAGCATGGGCCATTGTCGAGTATATCCACGAGCATCCCAAAGCCAAGGCGCGTACCCTCTTTGCCACCCACTATCACGAACTGAATGAGATGGAAAAGACTTTCAAGCGCATCAAGAACTATAACGTGACGGTGAAGGAGGTGGATAACAAAGTGATATTCCTGCGTAAGCTGGAGCGGGGTGGAAGTGAGCATTCGTTTGGTATCCACGTGGCCAAGATGGCCGGTATGCCCAAAAGCATTGTGAAGCGTGCGGATGAGATACTGAAGCAGTTGGAGCAAGAGAATCGTCAGGCCGGTTCTGTCACTGCAAAGTCCATTACCGAAGGGCCTTCGTCGGCCGGCGGCATGCAGCTCAGTTTCTTTCAGTTGGATGACCCTGTCCTTTGTCAGATTCGCGATGAAATACTGAATCTCGATGTCAACAACCTGACTCCTCTTGAAGCACTGAATAAGTTGAACGACATCAAGCGGATCGTGAAGGGAAGGTAGACGTATTGGAAATGAAAAACATACTATCTTTAGCCTAAAAACAAAGCTTGTTTTGCGGGGAAAGATAGTATGTTTTAAGACTTTACATACTTTGAGCGTTAAGGATTTCAGCTTTTCTTCCGTCCATAAAAGAACATAAAATAAAGTCCCACAAGGACGAACGGCACGCTGAGCCACTGCCCCATATTCAGCGTCATGCTTTCCTCAAATTCTACCTGATTCTCTTTCAGGAATTCAATGAAGAAACGGAATGTGAAAATCTCCGTCAGGCAGAGGCCGAAGAAGAAACCGCGACGGTAAGGATAGCTCAACGGAAGCACAGGTTTGGGCTTGCCGAATTGCGGCGTTTCTTGTTCCTTGCGTTGCTTCAATCCTCGCTTGTAGAGGTAAATCATGCCCAGGCAGAAGATGAAATAGGCAATGGCTTCGTATAGCTGGGCCGGGTGGCGGGGTACCATGTCTACCCGTTCGAAAACGAACGCCCAAGGCATATCCGTGGGATGCCCGATGATTTCGGAATTCATCAGATTGGCCAGACGGATGCAGCAGGCACAGATGGGGGTGGCTACGGCAATCATGTCGAGCACATCGACGAAATTCATCTTCGACCGATGGCAATAGATGGCCAGGGATAGGATGAGGCCCAAGGTACCTCCGTGGCTGGCCAGTCCGGTATAGCCGGTAAATTTCCATCCACCGTCGGGCAGGAAGTGAATCGGTACAATCATCTCGATGAAATGCTTCCAGCTTCCGAAGAAATACTCCGGATCATAGAAGATGCAGTGTCCCAGGCGAGAGCCGATGAGCATACCGAAGAAGCAGTAAAGAAACAACGGGTCGAATTTGTCGTCGCCAATCTTTTTGTCTCTATACTGGCGACGTACCATGAAGTAGGAACAGGCAATGCCGATAATCCACAGCAAGCCATAGTAACGGATGGAGATGCCGCCGATGTTGAACAGTTCGGGGTCGGGGCTCCAGTGAATAGTGAGTAGCATAGTTATAAGGATTAATGATTAATGGTTCGTGAATTTCCGTGCCACCTTGCGATAGGTCGGGATGTCTACTCCGTGAGCTTCAGCGGCTTCTATCAGGTCGAACAGCAGACCCTGCACTTCGCTTTCGTGCCCGCGGGCTATGTCCTTCTGCATAGAGGCGGTGCTTTGCGGATCCAGCTTGTCGATGACTTTCAGGTTATATTCCACCAAATCAGCGGGAATGTCTATCCCCAGTTTATGGCCCAGTTCGGCACTCTCGCGGGAAAGTCCGATAAAGGTGTCGCGCACTTCGCCCGGCTTCTGTACTTCGCCCATAGGTACGTCATAATAGGCTCCTGTCACAGCCATGGCGGAGATGAACGACCATTTGACGAACGTGTCGCGGTTGATGTCATCGGAGATTTCGGCCTTGATGCCGCTCTCTTGCAAGTCACGTTGTACGGCCTCCAATGTTTCACGGGAAACAACGGTGCCTTTGTGCGCTCCGTACACCAGACGGAATATCTTGCCCATTTGCGTGATTTCTCCCTTTCTGCTGACAAAGCCCACGATGTAAATGCAGCCGTCCAGTACCGTCACCTCGGGTACCAGCCGTTGGATGCGCGGCCCTGTGCCGTAGACGTTTAGGATAGGAATCACAATGGTTTCGGGCATGGCGGTCCGGCGTATCAGTTCGGCAATAGATTCGTCGATGGAATACCCTTTCACACAAACAAAGATGACATCGGCCTTGCCTGTATATTCTTCTGCGGTATAGGCCGGTATCTGCAAGGTATGTTCTCCTTTCAGGTCACTGTGCAGGCGCAATCCGTGTTCGCGGATGGCGGCTAGGTGTTCACCCCGGGCGATGCAGGTCACGTCTTTGCCTGCCAAGGTCAGGAAAGCAGCTATGCTTCCTCCTACACCTCCGGTTCCTACTATGAGATATTTCATAATGATGGGTAGTTATTAGTTATTGTTTTATATACGTTTCTTTCTCCATATAATAGATTCCTTCGCCGCGGTCGCCGTTCTCCAGGTCTTCCAGTTCTACTTTAAAGAGGTGGTAGGGTAGCGTAGTATCGTGTTTGGGACGGTCTACAGTCAGGAGGTAAGCATTGGTGTAATAGTTGGAGGTGAGGTATAGTTCCATGCACTGTTTGTGTAGCAAGGTCACTTCCTCTCCATCTATCCATACGGTAGCTTTCAGTTGGTCGATAGATGGGCCGAAGGGGACATACGTAGCCTTCTCATTCAGCGGTTCCTGCTGTATGTCTTTTAGGTTTTTTCCGGCTGTTAGTAAGTCGGGGTGTTCTTTAAGGGTATGTTGAATGCGTGTCAGCCCTTGTGGTTGCACAAAAATTTGGTAAGTAGGCATACTACCGGGGATACGGAAGACACGTATGCCGTATGCTTCCATGCGGTGATAGCGTAGGTTGAGAGTCGTATCACGGTCAGCAATGAAGTCCCATCCCCAGAATTCCAGTCGCTTGTCTGTGTCTGCCACATCGGCGGAAGCTGTGTGGAGATAGCGACCGAAGTTTACGGCTGCCATGCTTTGATACTTACCTTTAGGAATGCGGGCAGTGTAGTAACCGTCTTTATCGGTGGAGGCTTGGGCAGCGATACGGAAGTTGGCGTATTGCCAGATGATAGTAGTACTGTCTTGCGGTTTTCCTGTAAAGTCCGTAACTTGTCCGTGGATAGTTACGGAGTCTTGTTGGGCGTAGCCGACAGTATAAGACAGAAGAAATAGGAAGGTGAAAAATTGCTTTATGGGCGTATTGACGTAAGTCATATACTTGCTGTGTTGGCCTCGTTCACTCTTTAAGGTCGCAAATTGTGACCTTAAAGAATCATATTTACCCCGTATGATGTGTATCTTCTGTTGTATAATTAATGTTGGTAACATAACTTGTAGTGTTATGGGTTAAGTTTGAAATCACATTTTGTGATTTCAAAGATTTTTGAGGTCACAAATTGTGACCTCAAATCGTTGTTGATTTCGTGTGCATGATTCTTTCCAACAATTCATTGGCATCGAAATGCAACCGTGAGAACGCGAACCATTTCTTTCCCAAATCTTTCAGCGAAGCTCCGATGTGGTAGACATCCGAATCGATGAATAGAAAACGATCGTGTGCCTGTTTGTAGGTCAGCAGCTCAATGGGCGGATATTCTTCGTTATGCCGTTCCAAGTCCAATAACAAACGTTTGTCAATCTTGGCTGTATATATGGTGGCCTTCACATCTTGGCCTCTTTTGCTGAGCATGAGTAAAGTCTTCTCGTCCACATAGTTGTCTATCAATACGATGTTTTCTTTGGCCGATTTGATTAAGTCGGTGGCAAAAGCGTAGGCATCGAATATCTGTCCGTCGAAGAAAATGCCTTCTACGGGCGGCAAGGAAGTACGAACAAAGAAATCAATCTTCTCCGTATGGTCGGCTACGGTTTTCTCTAACTTTTCAAGTCGATGGTTGATAGAGTAACCTTTCAGCAGATAGTCTTTCAGTACTCTGGTAGCCCATTGGCGGAACTCTACGCCGCGCTGCGATTTGACTCGGTAGCCGACGGAGATGATAACATCCAAATTATAGTAGGCAATTTGACGTTTCACTTTCCTTGTTCCTTCTTGTTGAACTGTCAAGGAATACTTGACAGTTGCCGATTCTTCTAATTCCTTTTCTTTAAATACATTATGTGTGTGAAGGCTTATATTTTGCTTACTGGTCTGGAACAGTTCGGCCATTTGCGCTTGGGTCAGCCACACGGTTTCATCCTCCAGCCGGACTTCCAACTTGATGGCTTCTTCCGGCTGATAGAGTATGATTTCGTTGTTCTCTTGCATAATCCGATTTTACAGGCTCTTGCAGTTACACATTAAACCGGAAGTGCATGATGTC